>NZ_JBFTND010000089.1:0-56356 GCF_056397305.1 Cupriavidus sp. 05N40 | reverse complement strand
CCATGATGTCGTTGACCTGGTCGGCGTCGATGGTTTCCCACTCCATCAGCGCGGTCGTCATGGCTTCGACCTTGTCGCGGTTCTCTTCGAGCAGGCGCTTGGCCAGCGCGTACTGGTCATCGACGATGCGGCGGATCTCCGAATCGACCTTCTGCTGCGTGGCTTCCGACACGGTCTTCGAGGACATCTTGCCGAACATGCCGTCCTGCTCGGTATCCACGTAGACCATCGTGCCCAGCGTATCGCTCATGCCGAAGCGGGTGACCATGTCGCGCGCGGTCTTGGTGGCGCGCTCGAAGTCGTTGGAAGCACCGGTGCTCATGGCGTTGAGGAAAACCTCTTCCGCCGCGCGGCCGCCAAACAGGATGGCGATCTCGTCGAGCATGTTGTCCTTGTACTTCGAGTACTTGTCATGCTCCGGCAGCTGCCAGGTCACGCCCAGCGCCCAGCCGCGCGGCATGATGGTGACCTTGTGCACCGGATCCGCCTTGGGCAGCAGCTTCGCCACCACCGCATGGCCAGACTCGTGGTACGCCGTCGCGCGACGTTCTTCCTCGCGCATGACCGTGGACTTGCGCTCCGGACCCATGTAGATCTTGTCCTTGGCGTCCTCGAAGTCCTGCATGTCGACCACGCGCTTGCTGCGGCGTGCGGCAAACAGCGCGGCCTCGTTGACCAGGTTGGCCAGGTCGGCGCCCGAGAAGCCCGGCGTGCCGCGCGCGATCACCGACGCGTCGACGTCGTTGCCGATCGGCACCTTGCGCATATGGACCTTGAGGATCTGCTCGCGGCCGCGGATGTCCGGCAGGCCAACGTAGACCTGGCGGTCGAAACGGCCCGGACGCAGCAGCGCCTTGTCCAGCACGTCGGAACGGTTGGTCGCGGCGATCACGATCACGCCGGAGTTGGCCTCGAAGCCGTCCATCTCGACCAGCATCTGGTTGAGAGTCTGCTCGCGCTCGTCGTTGCCGCCGCCCATGCCGGCGCCGCGATGACGGCCGACCGCGTCGATTTCATCGATGAACACGATGCAGGGTGCCTGCTTCTTGGCGTTCTCGAACATGTCGCGCACGCGGGCCGCGCCCACGCCGACGAACATTTCAACGAAGTCCGAACCGGAGATGCTGAAGAACGGCACCTTGGCCTCGCCGGCGATGGCGCGCGCCAGCAGCGTCTTGCCGGTGCCCGGAGGGCCGACCAGCAGCACGCCGCGCGGGATGCGCCCGCCCAGCTTCTGGAATTTCTGGGGATCCTTGAGGAAGTCCACCAGCTCGACCACTTCTTCCTTGGATTCGTCGCAGCCGGCGACGTCCTGGAAAGTGACCGCGTTCTGGTTTTCGTCGATCAGGCGCGCACGCGATTTGCCGAAGGAGAAGGCGCCGCCTTTGCCGCCGCCCTGCATCTGCCGCATCATGTAGAACCAGAACACGATGATCAGCAGGGTCGGCCCGAGGTAGTACAGGGCCTGCACCAGCACGTTGGGTTCGTCGTCGGCCTTGCCGGTCACCTGGACACCGTACTTCATCAGGTCGCCGACCATCCAGATGTCGCCCGGCGAGATGATGGTGTACTTCTGCCCTTCCTTGGGCGTGACCACCAGATTACGGCCTTGCACGTCGACGCGGCCCACCTTGCCGTTCTTGGCATCATCCATGAACTGCGAATAGGTGACGCCTTCCTGCGCGCGGGGCTTGTCGAACTGCTTGAAGACGGTAAACAACACCAGCGCGATCACGAGCCAGATTGCCGCCTTTTGAAACAGGTTGTTATTCAAGGCCAAACTCCTTTACGAACGCCTTGCCAACGGGATAGCTGCATTGTAATGCAGCGCCCGGTGTCGGGGGAAAAAGCAAACTCATCGAAGCGATAGGCCCGCTTTACGGGCCCGCCCCACCTTCCCGCCTCATTCCGCCGACTTGAGGTAACGCCCAAGTATGAAGGTCTCGGAAGACTTGTCGCGCGACGCCTTGGGCTTGCGTTTGGCGACCACCTTGAACTGGCGCTTGAACTTCTCCACGATCTGGCTATACCCGCTGCCATGGAAACACTTTACCAGCAATGAGCCTTCGGGCTTCAAATGGGCCTGGGCAAATTCCAGCGCGAGCTCGCACAGGTACTCGATGCGCGCGGCATCCGCGAAGGCCACACCCGACAGATTGGGGGCCATATCGGACAAAACAAGGTCGATTTTCGCCCCGCCGGAGGCTGCCAGCACGATTTCTTCCAATTGTCGGAAGACCGGCTCTTCGCGGAAGTCGCCCTGGATGAAAGTGACGTCGGCGACCGCCTCCATCGGCAGGATATCGATTGCCACCACGGCGCCGTCGATGCCGCCGTCCTTGACGCGCGGCGAGGCCGCCAGCTTGTTGCGCGCGTACTGGCTCCAGCTGCCCGGCGCGGCGCCGAGGTCGACGATGACCTGGCCGGGCCGGATCAGCTTGTCCTGCTCGTCGATCTCCTTGAGCTTGTACGCTGCGCGGGCACGGTAGCCCTCGCGCTGCGCCATCTTCACGTAGGGATCGTTGATATGGTCGTGCAGCCACGACTGGTTGAATTTGTTCTTGGCCATTTGCCTGAAACTTGCCTGAGACTTGCGTAAAGCGCCTGTAGCGCATGACGCCTGATCGGAAAAGCTTGCCAGCGGCCGGTCAACCCGGTGCCCGACAGGCGTTTTTCACTCGTTTTGATGATTTTGCAGCCCGACCGCGCCAGTTTGACGGATAATACGCGCCGATTCGCTTTTTCGGCACTTCGGTGCCCTGCTTTGCGCACCTGGCTGCGCGCCCGTTTGCGCCAATTTGCGCCCTCGCCTGCGCTTTACTTATGCCCGCTCTTCAACTCATTCCAGCCCAGCGCTCCGAACTCCGCTCCCGCGCCCATGGCCTCAATCCGGTCGTGATGATCGGTGCGGACGGCCTGACGCGTGCCGTCCTGGCGGAAATCGACCGCAGCCTGGCCTCGCACGACCTGATCAAGATCCGCGTGTTCGGCGACGACCGCGAGAACCGCCTCGCCATCTACGAAGCCATTTGCGAGGATCTCGACGCGGCCCCGATCCAGCACATCGGCAAGCTGCTGGTGGTATGGCGCCCCGGCCCGGCCACCCTCAAGGAAAACCGCCCGCAGGAACTTGGCCGGCTGGCACCCCGCGGAGGCGCCGCGCCGCGCACCGTGACCGTCAGGAAGCCTAGCGCCGCACCCAATCGCCGCCCCAAGCGCTCGCAAGTGACGGTGCTGGGCAATGAACGCGTGACCGCCGGCGGCAACGTCAAGCGCGCTCGCGTGCGCCCGACCAGCCAGAAGAAGAAGGCGCTCGACTGAGCACCCGCCCGGCGCGCCCGCGCGCCGGTCCGGCAGCGGCGGGGCATTGCTGCCCGCCGCGGACCCAGGCCGCGGACCTGAACATTCCGCCCGCACCCCCTGCCCGCAYCCCGTTTCCTCCAGCCTGGCCAGGTCTTGGCCCGGCCCCGGCCATGCCCGGGCTTATTCGCCCGCGGAGCGCGGCGCGGCCGCGCGCCACACCATGACCAGCGCAAGCAGGCTCTGCACCAGGTAGATCACGCTCGACACGCCATGCAGCATGCCGAACTGGCCTTTGTACGGCGATTCCGACACACCCACGCCGAGCGCGGATGCCTTGTCCTTCAGGTTTTCCATGAAAGGCTGGATGCCGAAATAGCCGGCGAGCACGCATAGCAGCATGCCCAGCACCAGCCAGCGCAGGCCACGGTAGCGGCCCGCGCCGCGGCGGATCATCAGGTTGCACAGCGCCAGCTGCAGCACCCCCACCACCACACCCAGAATGGCCTCGGTCCTGAACAGCTGGCCGGCGATCAGGCCGGCGGTTTCGCGGCTGGGCAGCACCGAAAACAGCGTCGGGGCCACCATGTAGCCCACGGTCCACAGGCTGCCGGCCCACACCACGGTGAGCAGGAGGAAAATCCGGTGCGGCAGCGGCGGCAGGCTGGAATAGGAGGAAGAGAACACGAAGCCTCGTTCAGTCGTTCAGATATAGCGAACCGTGATGACTTCGTACTCGCGCTCGCCGCCAGGGGCCAGCACGATCGCCACGTCGCCTTCGAACTTGCCGATCAGGGCGCGCGCGATGGGCGAGCTGACCGAGATCTTGCCACTGTCGAGGTCGGCCTCGTCGTCGCCGACGATCTGGTAGCTCACCGGCTTGCCGGACTCCAGGTCTTCGAGGTCCACAGTGGCGCCGAACACGATGCGGCCGTCGGTGTCGAGCTGGGTCGGGTCGATGACCTGGGCAGCCGACAGCTTGGACTCCACTTCCAGGATGCGGCCTTCGATAAAGGCCTGCTTTTCCTTGGCGGCGTCGTATTCCGCGTTCTCCGAGAGGTCGCCTTGCGCACGCGCTTCGGAAATGGCGTTGATCACGGCGGGACGCTCGACCGCCTTCAGGCGCTGCAGCTCYTCTTTCAGCAATTCAGCGCCACGCTTGGTAATCGGAATCGTGCTCATGTCTTTCGTTCTGCAAAAAAATGAGCCGCAGCGGAGCGGGAACCATGCCCCGGCCATATGCCCGGGCACTTCCGCTCAACCGCGGCTTTTCAGGTTGTTCTCAGAGTGGTTCGTCGGTCTGACCGACCAGATTGCCGTAGTTTAGGCCAAGACGGCCGCCCGCAGCAACTGCGGGCGGCCAGGCAGCCGGGCAACCGGAAGGGCCGGAAGGCCCGACGATCAGGCCAGCGAGGCGTGCAGGCCTTGCAGGTCATAGACCTCCAGGCGCTGCATGTGCTTGAGACCCTCCACCGCGGCGCGCGCGCCGGCCATGGTGGTGTAGTACGGCACCCGGTTGGCCAGGGCCGAGATACGGATCGAGCGCGAGTCGGCGATGGCGGTGCGGGTTTCGTCCACGGTGGTGAACACCAGCGCCAGTTCGCCGTTCTTGATCATGTCGACGATGTGCGGACGACCGTCCTTCACCTTGTTGACCACGCGCACCGGAATGCCGGCCGCTTCGATCGCCGAGGCGGTGCCGCGCGTGGCCACCAGGGGGTAGCCCATGTCGTGCAGCATGCGCGCCACGCTCACGGCGTGCGGCTTGTCGCTGTCCTTCACGGTCAGCAGCACGGTGCCCTTCTCCGGCAGGCGCGAACCGGCGGCGAGCTGGCTCTTGAAGAGCGCCTCGCCGAAGGTCTTGCCCACGCCCATCACTTCGCCGGTGGAACGCAT
Source organism: Cupriavidus sp. 05N40 (assembly GCF_056397305.1). Lineage (NCBI taxonomy): Bacteria > Pseudomonadati > Pseudomonadota > Betaproteobacteria > Burkholderiales > Burkholderiaceae > Cupriavidus > Cupriavidus sp. 05N40. The sequence continues at coordinate 51,160 of NZ_JBFTND010000089.1, read as the reverse complement.
CTCGGGTCCGAGCACCGGGTCCACGCCGGGGAACTTGTTGAACGGGAACACCGCTTCCTTGACGCTGAAGTACGGCGGCACCACTTCATCATGGATACCCTGCGAGTCCAGCGACTGGCCGGCCATGCAGCGCGCGGCGATCTTCGCCAGCGACAGGCCGGTGGCCTTGGACACGTACGGCACCGTGCGCGAGGCACGCGGATTCACTTCCAGCACGTAGACCACGTCTTCGCCGTTGGTCTGCTGGATGGCGAACTGCACGTTCATCAGGCCGATCACGTTGAGGGCCTTCGCCATCGCGGCGGTCTGGCGCTTGAGCTCGTCCACGGTGGCCTGGGCCAGCGAGTACGGCGGCAGCGAGCAGGCCGAATCGCCCGAGTGCACGCCGGCCTGCTCGATGTGTTCCATCACGCCGCCGATGAACACGCGCTGGCCGTCGCTCAGGGCGTCGACGTCGCACTCGATGGCGTCGTTGAGGAAGCGGTCCAGCAGCACCGGGGAGTCGTGCGAGACCTTGACGGCCTCGCGCATGTAGCGCTCGAGGTCGCGCGGCTCATGCACGATTTCCATGGCGCGGCCGCCCAGCACGTAGGACGGGCGCACCACCAGCGGGTAGCCGATTTCCTCGGCCAGGCGCAGCGCTTCGTCCTCGGCACGCGCGGTGCGGTTGGGCGGCTGGCGCAGGCCGAGTGCCTGCAGCAGCTTCTGGAAGCGCTCGCGGTCTTCGGCCGCGTCGATCATGTCGGGGCTGGTGCCGATGATGGGCACGCCGTTGGCTTCCAGGTCCAGCGCCAGCTTCAGCGGGGTCTGGCCGCCGTACTGCACGATCACGCCGACCGGCTTTTCCTTGTCGACGACTTCCAGCACGTCTTCCAGCGTCAGCGGCTCGAAGTACAGGCGGTCCGAGGTGTCGTAGTCGGTCGACACGGTTTCCGGGTTGCAGTTGACCATGATGGTCTCGTACCCGTCTTCGCGCAGCGCCAGCGCGGCGTGCACGCAGCAGTAGTCGAACTCGATGCCCTGGCCGATCCGGTTCGGGCCGCCACCCAGCACCATGATCTTCTTGTTGTTGGTCGGCTGCGCCTCGCACTCGCCATGCTCGGCCTCGTAGGTGCCGTACATGTATGCGGTGTTGGTGGCGAACTCGGCCGCGCAGGTATCCACGCGCTTGTAGACCGGGCGCACGCCGGCGGCGTGGCGCGCGGCGCGCACTTCGGCCGGCTTGGCGCCGAGCAGCTTGGCCAGGCGGCGATCGGAGAAGCCCTTCTGCTTCAGGTGGCGCAACTCGACCGCCGACAGGCTATCGAGCTTGCGCGCCTTGACCAGGGTCTCGGTCCTGACGATGTCTTCGATCTGGGCCAGGAACCACGGGTCGATGGAGGTCTCGGCGTGCACTTCTTCCAGCGACATGCCGATGCGGAAGGCGTCGCCCACGTACCAGATGCGGTCCGGGCCGGCCTCGCCGATTTCCTCGACGATCTCGTCGCGGTCGGTGGACTTGTCGTCCAGGCCGTCCACGCCCACTTCCAGGCCGCGCAGCGCCTTCTGGAACGATTCCTGGAAGGTGCGGCCCATGGCCATCACCTCGCCCACCGACTTCATCTGCGTGGTGAGGTGGCTGTCGGCCTGAGGGAATTTCTCGAAGGCGAAACGCGGCACCTTGGTGACCACGTAGTCGATCGACGGCTCGAACGACGCCGGGGTCTGGCCGCCGGTGATCTCGTTCTTCAGCTCGTCCAGCGTGTAGCCCACCGCCAGCTTGGCGGCGACCTTGGCGATCGGGAAGCCGGTGGCCTTGGAGGCCAGCGCCGACGAACGCGACACGCGCGGGTTCATCTCGATCACGATCATGCGGCCGTCGGCCGGGTTGATCGAGAACTGCACGTTGGAGCCGCCGGTGTCCACGCCGATCTCGCGCAGCACGGCCAGCGAGGCGTTGCGCAGGATCTGGTATTCCTTGTCGGTCAGGGTCTGCGCCGGGGCCACGGTGATCGAGTCGCCGGTGTGGATGCCCATCGGGTCCAGGTTCTCGATCGAGCAGATGATGATGCAGTTGTCCGCCTTGTCGCGGACCACTTCCATCTCATACTCTTTCCAGCCCAGCAGCGATTCTTCGATCAGCAGCTCGCGGGTCGGCGAGAGATCCAGGCCGCGCTTGCAGATTTCCTCGAACTCTTCGCGGTTGTAGGCGATGCCGCCGCCGGAGCCGCCCAGCGTGAACGACGGGCGGATCACGATCGGGTAGCCGCCGGTGTCGGTTTCCTTGGCAATCTGCGACTGCACCGCCAGCGCTTCTTCCATCGAGTGGGCGATGCCGGACTTGGCCGAGCCCAGCCCGATCTTGGTCATCGCTTCCTTGAACTTCTGGCGGTCCTCGGCCTTGTCGATGGCTTCGGGCGACGCGCCGATCAGTTCCACCTTGTACTTGTCCAGCACGCCGTGGCGATGCAGGTCCAGCGCGCAGTTCAGCGCGGTCTGGCCGCCCATGGTCGGCAGGATGGCGTCCGGGCGTTCTTTCTCGATGATGCGCTCGACCACTTCCCAGGTAATCGGCTCGATGTAGGTCACGTCGGCCGTATTCGGGTCGGTCATGATCGTGGCCGGATTGGAGTTGACCAGGATGACCTTGAAGCCTTCCTCGCGCAGCGCCTTGCAGGCCTGGGCGCCGGAATAGTCGAACTCGCACGCCTGCCCGATGATGATGGGGCCGGCGCCGATGATCAGGATGCTCTTAATGTCTGTGCGCTTTGGCATTGCACGCTCTCTTTGTTGGCCGGCCCGCGCATTCGCGCGCACCGCACCGGATATCAGGATTCGAATCAGTTCAGGGTGGCTGTCGCCAGCTTGGCGCCGAAGCCGATGAACATGGCGCCCACGCCGCTGGCCATGCCGGCCGACAAGCGCCGGCGCCGGCGGAACATCTCGGCCAGCCTGGCGCCCGCAAGGATGAGCGCGGTGAGGTAGGCGAAGCTGAACACCTGGCAAACCAGCCCCAGCACGGCGAACGACAGCGCCGGCTGGCCGAACTGCGGATCGACGAACTGGATGAAGAAGGAGATGAAGAACAGGATGGCCTTGGGGTTGAGCAGGCTCACCACCAAGGCCTTGCGGAACGGGCTGGCGACACGGTCGGCCGGCGCGGCTGCGGGCACCCCTGCCACGCTACCGCGCGCCGACCAGCTGCGCAGCGCGCCGCGCAGCATCTGGAAGYCGATCCAGCCCAGGTAGGCCGCGCCGACATACTTCACCGCGTAGAACAAGGCCGGGCTGGCCTTCAGCAGCGAGGCCACGCCCGCCGCCGACAGCACCATCAGGATGGCATCGCCCAGGAATACGCCACAGGCGCCCTTGTAGCCTTCGCGCACGCCGCGCTGGGCGGCGATCGACAGCACGTACATCGAATTCGGCCCCGGCAGCAGCACGATGAAGATCGTGCCGAGCACAAAGGTCCAGAAATCGGTGATGCCGAGCGTTGCGTGCATGAAGGCGTTCATGGGATCGTCCTGACTGTCTTCGTTTCTTCTTCGGGGCGCGGTGCGCTTACTTGCGTGCGTCCGCCATCATCTTGGTGAAGCGGTCGAACAGGTAAGCCACGTCGTTCGGACCGGGCGAGGCTTCCGGGTGGCCCTGGAAGCAGAAAGCCGGCTTGTCGGTCAGCGCGAAGCCCTGCAGCGAACCGTCGAACAGCGACACGTGCGTGGTGCGCACGTTGGCCGGCAGCGTGGCGGCGTCCACGGCAAAGCCGTGGTTCTGCGAAGTGATCACCACGCGGCCGTCGTCCAGGTCCTTGACCGGGTGGTTGGCGCCGTGGTGGCCGAACTTCATCTTGAGCGTCTTCGCGCCCACGGCCAGGGCCATGATCTGGTGGCCCAGGCAGATGCCGAAGGTGGGGATGCCGCGCGCGATGAACTCGCGCGTGGCGGCGACGGCGTAGTCGCACGGTTCCGGGTCGCCGGGGCCGTTGGACAGGAAGATGCCGTCCGGATTGAGCGCGAGGGCGTCCGCGGCGCTGGCCTGCGCCGGCAGCACGGTCACCTTGCAGCCGCGCTGGGCCAGCATGCGCAGGATATTGAACTTGACGCCGTAGTCATAGGCGACCACGTGGAACTGCGGCTTGTCCTGCTTGCCGTAGCCTTCGCCGAGCTTCCACTCGGACTGGGTCCACTCGAACGGCTCCTTGACCGACACCACCTTGGCCAGGTCCATGCCGGCCAGGCCGGGGAACGAGCGGGCCAGGTCGATGGCTTTCTGCACATTGTCCTCGCCGGCCAGGATGCAGCCGTTCTGCGCGCCCTTCTCGCGCAGGATGCGGGTCAGCTTGCGGGTATCGATGCCGGCGATCGCGACGACCTTTTCCTGCTTCAGGTAGTGCGCGAGCGTGTGCTCCTTGCGGAAGCTGGAGGCCAGAATCGGCAGATCCTTGATGATCAGGCCGGCGGCATGGACTTTCGTTGCTTCGACATCCTCGGTATTGACGCCGTAATTGCCGATATGCGGATACGTCAGCGTGACGATTTGCCGCGAATAGCTCGGGTCGGTAAGGATTTCCTGGTAACCGGTGATGGCGGTGTTGAACACCACTTCGCCAATGGTATGACCGGAAGCGCCGATGGAATAGCCACGAAAGACCGTGCCGTCTGCAAGCGCGAGAATGGCGGACGGAAAAGACGGTAACACGGGTAGGCTCCTGCTGGATTCACCCCGTGACCGACCAGCTCAACGCCTCGTGCCCCGTTGTCCGGCGTGGTGGCAGGCATGGCGCTGGGCGCGATGCCTGCCACCCGGACCGTTCGCCAGGCGCTCGAAACGCCACACAGAATCATGCGGCGGAGCCAGGGCGAAATGGGGGCGGCGGAAGGTGGAATTCGGTAGGCGCTAGGGTGATGGGGTTCTGAAAGCGAAACTTTCGGATTATACCCCGCCGCACCCATTTTCTCAAGTTATCAAGGACTTGCGGGCGCATCGGGAGCTTTCGCCCGCCTTGCCCCGCCGCCCCGGGAGCCGCGCTGGTGGCCTTACGCGGCTGGAGGCACTACCGCCGTGACCTCTATTTCCACCTTGGCGCGGGACTCCACCAGGTCGGCCACTTCCACCGCCGTCATGGCCGGGAAATGACGTCCGATGGTGGCGCGATAATGCTCGCCGATGGCGCGATAGGCACTCACGTAGGCTTCCTTGTCCTTCACATACCAGGTCATGCGCACGATGTGATCGGGGCGCGCCCCGCCCTCGGCCAGCACCGCCACCACGTTGCGCAGGGCTTGCCCCACCTGCTCCGCGAAATCGTCGGTCTCGAACTCGCACTTGCCGTTCCAGCCGATCTGGCCGCCGACGAAGAGCAGGCGGCTGCCCACCTGCATTTCGGTCATCACGCCATTGGCGTAGCCGCGCGGCGGCGCCCAGTCTGGTGGTTGCAGAATCTTCATGATCGGTCATCCCGTTGCTTGTGTTTTTGATTTCCCTGACGGCGGCCCCGGCGGGGCGCAGCCATCAGCTTCCGGCTGCGTCGTGGGGCATGCCGGCCTGCATGCTGCCGGCCTCGCCCGGGGGCAGCACAAAGCGCTCCATCTGCGCGCGCACCGCCGGTGGCAGCGCGCGCGGCACCAGTTCGCCGGCATCGACGCAGACCAGCCGCTGCGCCACTTCCAGCCGCGTATCGCCATCGGGCCCGCAAAAGCGCACCAGCAGGGAGAAGCTGCTGCGCCCCAGATGCGTCACGCGCAATTCCCGGCGCAGCACTTCGTCGAGCCGGCTCGGCGCCACGAACCGGCACGACAGCGCGGCCGTGGGCACCCCCGCCTGCCCGGCGCCGTGCATCTCGCCGAAGGGCCAGCCCAGCGCCTCGCGGAACCAGTCCTCGACCAGGTCGTTGAGCATCTCGAAGTAGCGCGGGAAGAACACGATGCCCGCGGCATCGCAGTCCTTGAAGCGCACGCGGCGCAGGCTGGCGAAGACCTCGCTCACGGCTGCCTCCCGCCGCCCGCTCCTTGCTGCTCCGCCATCTGGCGCAGGCGGAAGCGCTGCAGCTTGCCGGTCTCGGTGCGCGGCAGCGCATCCACGAAGATCACGCGCCGCGGATACTTGTAAGGCGCGATCTCGGCCTTGACGTAGGCCTGCAGCGCGGCGCTGGTCGCCTCGCTGGCAGGCACGCCGGGGCGCAGCACCACATAGGCCGCGACCACCTGGCCGCGCTCGGCATCGGCCATGCCCACCACGCCGCACTCGGCCACCGCCTCGTGCCGCATCAGCGCGCTCTCCACTTCGGGGCCGGCAATGTTATAGCCTGCCGAGACGATCATGTCGTCGGAGCGCGCCTGGTAGTAGTAATAGCCATCGGCGTCGGCCATGAAGGTGTCGCCCGGCAGGTTCCAGCCGTCCCTCACATAGGCAGACTGGCGCGGGTCGTCCAGGTAGCGGCAGCCGGTGGGTCCGCGCACCGCCAGCTTGCCGACGGTGCCGGGCGGCACCGCCTGCATCGCATCGTCGACGATGCAGGCGATATAGCCCGGGACCACCTTGCCGATCGAGCCCGGCCGCACATCCGCGCCGGCGCTGGAGATGAAGATATGCATCATCTCCGTGCCGCCGATGCCGTCGGTCATCTCGATCCCGGTGGCCGCCTTCCAGCTCTGGCGCGTGGCGTCGGGCAGCGCCYCGCCGGCCGACACGCTCTTCTTCAGGCTGGAAATATCGTAGCCCGGCGCCAGCGCCGCCATCTGCCGGTAGAAGGTCGGCGCGGTGAAGACGATGGTGGCACGCCATGCCTGGATCAGTGCCAGCAGGCTGTCCGGCGCGAGGCGCTCGGCCAGCGCCGTGGACGCCCCCACCCGCAGCGGGAAGCACAGCATGCCTCCCAGGCCGAAGGTAAAGGCCAGCGGCGGCGTGCCGCAGAAAATGTCGTCGGGGCCGGGCTTGAGCACGTGGCGCGGAAACAGGTCGCACATGGCGATCACATCGCGGTGAAAGTGCACCGTGCCCTTGGGCTGGCCCGTGGTGCCGCTGGTGAAGGCGATCAGGCAGATGTCGTCGGCCGCGGTGTCGCAGGCCGCGTACGCATCCGGCTTGCCGGCCATGGCCGCTTCCACCGAGCCCGCGCCGCTGCCGTTGAAATACAGCACCTGCGCCAGGCTCGGGCAATGCTGCTCGGTTCCGGCGACCAGGTTGGCATCGAGCTCTTCGCGCAGCCGTTCGTCGCACAGCGCCGCGCTGACCTGGGCGCGGTCGATCACCTGCTTGAGTTCCTTGGCACGCAGCAGCGGCATGGTCGGCACGGCGATCAGGCCGGCCTTGACCACCGCCAGCCAGCATGCCGCCATCATCAGGTTGTTGGGCCCGCGCAGCAGCACGCGGTTGCCCGGCACCAGCTTCATGTCGCCGGTGAGCACGTGGGCGATGCGGTTCGACAGCGCGGCCAGATCCGCATAGGTGACGGCGCGCTGCGCGCCGTCCTGTTCGTAACGGATGGCCACGCGCTCCCCGCGCCCTTCGCGCACGTGGCGCTCGACCAGTTCCAGCGCGCAGTTCATGCGCCCGGGGTATTGCGTGTCCTCGTTGAACAGCAGTTCCGGCCACTGCGCCGGGGGCGGCAGCCGGTCGCGTGCAAAGGTATCGAGGTGGGCAGTGCTCGCCATGATTGTCTCCGCTTCCTTCATTCTGGTGATGCTGGTAAGGGTGGTGGTCCTGCTGCGCCGGCGCCGCCGGGCTAGCCGCGATGCTGCGCCAGCGTCTCGCGCGCGATGATCAGCTTCTGCACTTCGGTGGCGCCTTCGTAGATGCGCAGCGAGCGGATCTCGCGGTACAGGCTCTCCACGCGCGTGCCGACCTTGACGCCGAGCCCGCCGAACATCTGCACGGCGCGGTCGATCACCTGCTGCGCGTTCTCGGTGGCAACCATCTTGGCCATCGCCGCCTCGCGCGTGGTGCGCACGCCGGCCACGTCGCGCAGCCAGGCCGCGCGGTAGGTCAGCAGCGCCGCCGAGTCGATCGCGGTGGCCATGTCGCCGAGCGCGGCCTGCGTGAGCTGCAGGTCGGCCAGCACGCCGCCGAACATCGGGCGCGAGGTGGCGCGCGCCAGCGCTTCGTCCAGTGCGGCGCGGCCGAAGCCGAGCGACGCGGCGGCCACCGAGGCGCGGAAGATATCCAGCGTCATCATCGCCACCTTGAAGCCCTGCCCCGCTTCGCCCAGGCGCGCGCCGGCGGGCACGCGGCAGTTCTCGARGCGCAGCGTGGCCAGCGGGTGCGGCGCCATCACGTCGATGCGCTCGGCGATGCTCAGCCCGGGCGTGCCGGCATCCACCACGAAGGCGGAGATGCCGCGCGCGCCGGGCGCCTCGCCGGTGCGCGCGAACACGCAGTAGAAATCGGCAATGCCGCCGTTGGAGATCCAGGTCTTGACGCCGTCGAGCACGTAGTCGTCGCCGTCGCGCACGGCGCGGCACTGCATGGCCGCCACGTCCGATCCCGCATCCGGCTCGGACAGCGCAAAGGCCGCGATCGCCTCGCCGCGCGCCACGCGCGGCAGGTAGCGCTCGCGCACGGCCTCGCTGCCGGCCAGCGAAATGGCGCCGCTGCCCAGGCCCTGCATGGCGAAGGCGAAGTCGGCCAGGCCATCGTGGCGCGCGAGCGTTTCGCGCAGCAGGCACAGCGAGCGCGAATCGAGCTTGTCGAGCGCGCCGCCGTAGGCGGCCGGCACGCAGTAGCGCAGCCAGCCGGCCGCGCCGAGCTGGCGCACCAGCGCGCGGCAGGCGGCATCGGTATCGCTGTGGTCGACGGCCAGCGAAGCCGTGGCCCAGGCGTCGAGGCGCTGCTCCAGTTCGCGGTGCGCGTCATCGAAGAACGGCAGGGCGAGATAACTCTTGTCGGACATGGCGTTGGCCTTCCTCTTTCTTGGGGTCTGCTTTGCGTGTGGTTTCAGTCGCCTTCGAACACCGGGCGCGTCTTGGCCACGAAGGCATCGTAGGCGCGGCGGAAGTCCCTGGTCTGCATGCAGATGGCCTGCGCCTCGGCCTCGGCCTCGATGGCTTCGTCCAGGCCCATATTCCATTCCTGGTGCAGCAGCTTCTTGGTCACGCCGTGGGCGAAGGTGGGGCCGGCGGCGATCTGCGCGGCCAGCGCCTGCGCGTCGGCCAGCAGCGTTTCCGGCGCATGCAGCACGTTGAAGAAGCCCCATTGCAGCCCCTCCTGGGCGTTCATGGCGCGGCCGGTGTAGAGCAGTTCGCTGGCGCGGCCCTGGCCGATCACGCGCGGCAGCAGCGAACACGCGCCCATGTCGGCGCCGGCCAGGCCCACCCGCACGAACAGGAAGGCGGTCTTGGCCTGCGCCGTGCCCAGYCGCATGTCGGAGGCCAGCGCCATCATCGCGCCGGCGCCGGCGCAAATGCCGTCGACGGCGCTGACGATCGGCTGCGGACAGGCGCGCATGGCCTTGATCAGGTCGCCGGTCATGCGCGTGAACTCCAGCAGCTCGGGCATGGTCATGCGCGTGAGCGGGCCGATGATCTCGTGCACATCGCCGCCCGAGCAGAAATTGCCGCCGGCGCCGGTGACCACCACGGACTTGATGTCGGTGGCGTAGCACAGGCCGCGGAACAGGTCGCGCAGCTCGGCGTAGGAATCGAAGGTCAGCGGGTTCTTGCGCTCCGGGCGGTTCAGCGTCACGGTGCCGACCTTGCCGTCGGCCGAGACCGACCACAGGAAATGTTTGGGCTGGTAGCCGGCGAAGCTGCGCTTGTGGTGGCGCATGTCCAGTGCGATTTCGCTCATCTCGTTTCTCGCTTGCAGGGATTCGTTGGATTGCGTTGTGTGCTTGCGTCTCGCCGCGCGGGGCTCAGCCGGCCATGACTTCGCCGCCGGCCACCGGGATCGACTGTCCGGTGATGGCGCTGGCCGACGGCTGGCACAGCCATGCCACCGCATCCGCCACTTCCTCGGGCTGCACCAGGCGCCCCTGCGGATTGCCCTTGGCCAGATCGGCGCGGGCCTGCGCCTCGCTACGGCCGGTCTTGCGCACGATATTGGCCACCGCGTCACGCACGATGTCGGTCTCGGTGTAGCCCGGGCAGACCGCGTTGACGGTCACGCCGCTGCTGGCGGTCTCGAGCGCCAGCGCCCGCGTCATGCCGATCACGCCGTGCTTGGCCGCGCAATAGGCGCTGACATAGCCATAGCCAGCCAGGCCGGCGGTGCTGGCCACGTTGACGATGCGGCCCCAGCCGTTCTCCAGCATGCCGGGCAGCGCCGCCTGCGTGCACAGGAAGGTGCCGGTCAGGTTGACTTCGAGCATGCCTTGCCACAGCGCCAGGTCGGTCTTCATGAAGGGCGCGCTGCGCGCCTGCCCGGCGTTGTTGACGAGCACGTCGATGCGCCCCGCCCTCTGCGCGGCCGCGGCAAACGCCGCCGACACGCTGTCGGCGCTGGAGATATCCGCGCTGACCGTGCCGAGCACGGCCGGCGGCACCACCGCATCGGCCAGCGCATCGGCGGTGGCGGCCAGCGTGGCCGCGTCGCGACCGAGCAGGGTGACGCTGGCGCCGTGCGCCAGCAGGCGCCGCGCGATGGCGGCGCCGATGCCGCGACCGCCGCCGGTGACCAGGGCGTGCCGGCCCTGCAGGGAATGCTGTGCACCCATGTTCAAAGACCCTCCGCCTGGCGCGCATGCAGCGCCTCTTGTCTTGCCTGTTGCTGCGCCATCTGCGCCGCACGTTCCAGATTGGTCTCGAGCTGGCGCTTGCCGGCCTGGTATTGCTTCGGCCAGGCCAGTTCGCGATGCCCGATCCGCGCGGCCTCGTGGATGGTCCAGGCCGGGTCCGCCAGGTGCGGACGCGCGATCGCGCACAGGTCCGCGCGGCCGGCAGCGATGATGCTGTCGACGTGGTCGGCCTCGAAGATCGCGCCCACGGCGATGGTGGCGATGCCGGCCTCGTTGCGGATGCGGTCGGCGAACGGTGTCTGGTACATGCGCCCATACACCGGTGCCTGGTCCGGGCTCACCTGGCCCGACGAGCAATCGATCATGTCCGCGCCGGCGGCCTTGAAGGCGCGCGCGATCTCGATTGCATCGTCGGGCGTGATGCCGCCCTCGACCCAGTCATGCGCCGAGATGCGCACCGACATGGGCCAGGTAGCCGTGCGCGCAATGCAGCTCGAGCCAGTCGAAGCCGGCCTCGGCGGCGCGCCGCGCGGCGGCCGTGAAATCGTCGCGCACGCGGTCCATGTCGGCGCGCGTCATTTCGCGCGGCACCTGCGAGATGCCGGGCATATAGGGCAGCGCCGAGGCCGACAGCAGTGGCCAGTTACCGTTGTCCAGCGGGTAGTCCATCTGCTCCCAGCCGAGCTGTGTCGAGCCCTTGCGCCCCGCGTGGCCGATCTGCATGGCAATGCGCGCATCGCTGTTGGCGTGCACGAAGTCCACGATGCGGCGCCACGCGTCGCGCTGCGTGTCATTCCACAAGCCCGGGCAAGCCGGGGTGATGCGCGCGTCCGGCGAGGTACAGGTCATCTCCGCCACCACCATGCCGGCGCCGCCGAGCGCGCGCGCGCCCAGGTGGGTCAGGTGGAAATCGCCGGGTACGCCGTCCTCGCAGGAATACATGGCCATCGGCGATACCACCACGCGGTTCTTCAGCGTGACGTCGCGCACGCGGAACGGCGTGAACATCGGCGGCACGGCGCGCGCGCCGGCTTGCGGCGCGGCCGTCTGCGCCCCCGCCACGTCGGCCGCGGCCTGGCTTGCCAGCCAGCGCTCGAAATCGTCCACATAGCCCGCATCGCGCACGCGCAGGTTCTCGTGCGAGATGCGCTGCGAGCGCGTCAGCAGCGAATAGGCAAACTGGTCGGGCGCCATGCCGGCATAGCGCGCCACGTTCTCGAACCATTCGGTTGAGTTGCGCGCGGCATTCTGGATCTTCAGCACTTCCACGCTGCGGCTGGCCTGGTAGCGCTCCAGCGCCTGCGGCAGCACGTCGGCGCCGCCGGCGCCCGCATCGCGGATATTGTTGGCCAGCTCGATGGCGTCTTCCAGCGCCAGCTTGGTGCCCGAGCCGATCGAGAAATGCGCCGTGTGCGCGGCATCCCCCATCAGGACCACCGGCACGCGACGGCCGTCGGCAAGCGTGTTCCAGTGCACCCAGGTATGGCAGATCACGCGCGGGAAGCGGATCCAGCTGGCGGAGCCGCGCAGGTGGGTGGCGTTGCTGATCAGGCGGTTGCCGTCCAGGTAGCGCGCGAACAGGCGCTCGCAATACGCCACGCCCTCTTCCTGGCTCATCTGCTCGATCCCTGCCGCGCGCCACACCGGCTCGGGCGCTTCCACGATGAAGGTGGAGGTATGGTCGTCGAAGCGGTAGGCATGGGCCTGGAACCAGCCGTGCTCGGTCTTCTCGAAGGCAAAGGTGAAGGCGTCGAACAGCTTGTGCGTGCCGAGCCAGACAAAGCGGCACCGGCGCGTATCGATATCGGGCCGGAAGGTGTCGGCGTAGCGCCCGCGCACACGGCTGTTGATGCCGTCGGAGGCGATCACCAGGTCTGCCTGGTATTGCTGCGCAAGTGCCTGGTCATCCGCGACGTCGGTCTCGAACACCAGGTGCACGCCGAGTTCCTCGCAGCGCGCCTGCAGGATATTGAGCAAGCGCTTGCGGCCGATGCCGATGAAGCCGTGGCCACCGGAGCGGATGGTGCGCCCGCCGATATGGACGTCGATATCGTCCCAGTGGTTGAAGGCCTCGTCGATCTGGCGCGCGCTGACCGGGTCGGCGACCTTGAGGTTGTCCATGGTGGCATCCGAGAACACCACGCCCCAGCCGAAGGTGTCGTAGGGGCGGTTGCGCTCCACCACGTAGACCTCGTTGGCGGGGTCCTGCAGCTTCATCAGCAGGCCGAAGTACAGGCCCGAAGGGCCACCGCCGATACACAACACTCGCATCTTTCGTCTCCAGCGCGCCGGTGCCGCCGCGGCGCAAGCCAGCGGCACGGACAGCATATTTCGGCGCATGCGATGCGCGGCTGCGCATCTAGATCATGCTTAAATATTTTATGCTTAAAATATTAGTCCGCATGGCGGCGGCTGGCAAGCACAATCTCTGCGGCGGCGCAGCGGCGGCCCCGCCAGCCGGGGCCGCCGCCCTTCTTCTCCTCAGCCCTGCATCGCCGCCCGCAACTGGGCCAGCGCGGTCGGGTCCTCGATGGTGGTGAGGTCGCCCGGGTCGCGGCCCTCCGCCACGGCCTGCATGGCGCGCCGCAGCAGCTTGCCCGAGCGGGTCTTGGGCAGCGCGTTGACGAAGAACACCCGCGCCGGTCGCGCCACCGCGCCGAGCTGGCGGTCCACGGTCTTCATCACGTCGCCTTCCAGCGCCAGGCGGTCGGCCTGGGTAGCGGTGCGGCCCGCGTCGCGCGCAATGACGAAGGCCATCGCCACCTGGCCCTTGAGCGCATCCTGCACGCCCACGACCGCCACTTCGGCCACGGCCGGATGTGACGAAATACTCTCTTCGATCTCGCGTGTGCCGAGCCGGTGGCCAGCCACGTTGATCACGTCGTCGGTGCGGCCAAGGATGAAGATGTAGCCATCCTCGTCCTGCACGCCCCAGTCGAACGTGGAGTAGCAGCGGCGGCCCGGCACGCCGCTCCAGTAAGTCCGGACGAAGCGCTCGTCGTCGCCCCACACGGTGCTCAGGCATCCGGGCGGCAGCGGCCCGTCGATGGCGAGCACACCCTTCTGGCCCCGCGGGCACTCGGCGCCGGTGGCTTCGTCGACGATCTTCAGGTCGTAGCCGTACACCGGCACGCCGGGCGAGCCCAGCTTGGCCGGCAGCGGATCGATGCCGCGCTGGATCGCGATGATCGGCCAGCCGGTCTCGGTCTGCCAGTAGTTGTCCACCACCGGCTTGCCGATGCCCTGCTGGATCCAGCTCGCGGTGGGCTCGTCGAGCGGCTCGCCGGCCAGGAACAGCAGGCGCAGGCCGGACAGGTCGTAGCGCGTGAGCCAGGCGGGATCCTGCTTCTTGAGCACGCGGATCGCGGTGGGCGCGCTGAACATCAGGTTCACGCGGTACTGCTCCACCAGCTGCCAGAGGATGCCGCCGTCCGGGTACACCGGCGTGCCTTCGTACAGCAGCGTGGTCATGCCGGCCAGCAGCGGGCCGTAGACGATATAGCTGTGCCCCACCACCCAGCCGATATCGGAACTGGAGAACATGGTGTCACCAGGCTTGCCGCAGAAGATGTACTCCATCGACGTGGCCAGCGCCACGGCGTGGCCGCCGGTATCGCGCTGCACGCCCTTGGGCTTGCCGGTGGTGCCCGAGGTGTAGAGCACGTAGGACGGCTCGCTCGATTCCAGCCACGTACACGGCACCCGCGCCGCGCCCACGCGTTCGCGCCAGGCAGCGTAGTCTTCGTCGCGGCCGGCGACCAGCGTCATCGGGGCGAGCCGGCGGTCCACCATCAGCACGCGTTCCGGCTTGTAGGCGGCCAGTTGCAGGGCCTCGTCGAGCAGCGGCTTGTAGGGCACCACCTTGCCCGCGCGCGAGCCGGCATCGGCGCTGATCACCACGCGCGGCTGCGCGTCGTCGATGCGCGCGGCCAGGCTGACCGAAGCGAAGCCGCCGAACACCACCGAATGGATGGCGCCGATGCGCACGCAGGCCAGCATGGCGAACGCCGCCTCGGGAATCATCGGCATGTAGATCAGCACGCGATCGCCGCGGGCCACGCCCATCTGCTGCAGGATCGCCGCCATGCGGTTGACCTCGTCGTGCAGCTCCGCGTAGCTGTAGCTGCGGTGCTCGCCGGTCTCGGTGGACACGTAGACCAGCGCCGGCTGGCCGGCCCGCTCCGCCAGGTGGCGGTCCACGGCGTTGTGGCAGAGATTGGTGCGCCCGCCGGCGAACCAGCGGGTGAATGGCGCGCGGCTGTCGTCCAGCACCGTATCGAACGGCGTTTCCCATTCGATGCGGCGGGCCTGCTCGGCCCAGAAACCTGCGGGATCGCTCAAGGACCGGGCGTGCAGGGCACGGGTTGCCGTCATGGCTTGTCTCCTCCGCTTTGTCGCGGGTTGTCTGATTTCTGTGCCGGCAGCCGCTGGCCATCTCCGGATACCGGTGACGGGTCACCAGGCGCTGCCTGCCATTAGTTTGCCACCACCGGCGGCGCTTGCAGTCTGGCCACGCCGCCTTACGCAAGACTTACCGCGCGCCGCGCCGAAAAACAAAAAGGGCGTGCCAGCGGCACGCCCTTGATCCAGCACAAACCCGCGCCGTGCGATCAGTGCGCGCGCGCCTTGCCGGAGGCCTTGCCAGCCGCCTTGGTGCTGGCCTTGGCCGACGCCACCGCGGGCGCCGCCCTGGACGACGAGGCCCTGGCGGGCGCCTTGGCCGCCGCGGCTGCGCCCTTGCGCGGCGCGGCTTCCACCGTGACGCGCTGGCGCGCGCCATGGCCCCCGGCCGCGGCGTGCGCCGGCTCGGCGTGTACCGGCACCAGCGCGGACGCCGTCGACGGTTCGGCCGGTGCGCTGGCGAAGCGGCTGCGCGCCGGCACCATCAGCACCAGGCTCTGCCCCGACACCAGCTTGGTGCCGGACAGCTTGTTCCAGGACTGCACCTGGCCCTGCGACACGCCATAGCGGTGCGCCACCGACGCCACCGTATCGCGCCGCCCGGCGCGCACCACGATGCGGCGCGCATCCGGCACATCAGGCTCCACGGCCATCATCGCGCTGTCGGCCAGCGTGGCGCTGATGTCCTGGTTATGCTCGCCGGAACGCGGCACCACCACCGTCGAGCCGGCCTTTAGCCGCATGCCCTTGGGAATGCGGTTGATGTCGCGGATGGTGTCGGCATCGATATTGAGCCGCGCCGCCAGCGCTTCGATGCGCTCGCGGTTGTCCACCGTCACCGCGGTCCAGCTCGACAGGCCGCCCCGGTAGGTGTTCAGGTTGTACTGGAAGCGCTCGGCGTTATCGAACGGCAGCAGGATTTGCGGATTGGCCGCGCCGAGGATCACCGGCCGGTTGAAGGACGGGTTGAGCGCCTTGAATTCGTCGAGCGGCAGGTTGGCCAGCTTGGCGGCCAGCGTGACGTCGATATCGCGCGAGGTGGTCACCGTGACGAAATACGGGTGATCCGGGATGTCCGGCAACTTGACCCCGTACATCTGCGGATTGGCGATGATGTTCTTGACCGCCTGCAGCTTGGGCACGTAGTAGCGCGTCTCGTTGGGCATGTTCAGGCTGGCATAGTCGGTCGGCAACCCGCGCGCCTGGTTGCGCGCGATCGCGCGCGAGACCGCGCCCTCGCCCCAGTTGTAGGCGGCCAGCGCGAGCTGCCAGTCGCCGAACATGTCGTACAGCCGCGCCAGGTAGTCCAGCGCGGCGTCGGTCGAAGCCAGCACATCGCGCCGCTCGTCGCGGAACATGTTCTGCTTCAGGTTGTAGGTCTTGCCGGTGCTCGGGATGAACTGCCACATGCCGGCGGCCTTGGCGGTCGATTCCGCCTGCGGATTGAAGGCGCTCTCCACGAACGGCAGCAGCGCCAGCTCGGTGGGCATCTTGCGCCGTTCCAGCTCCTCGACGATGTGATACAGGTAGCGGCTCGAGCGCCCCACCATCCGTTCCATATAGTCCGGCCGCTGCGCGTACCACTGCGTGCGATCGTCAACCAGCGTGCCTTCCAGGTCGGGCATGCCGAACCCGCGGCGGATGCGGTCCCAGATGTCGCTCGACGGGCCACGCAGCCAGCCCAGGCTGTCGCTGTCCACGTTGATGACGGAGGCGCTGTTGATCGAGTTGAGCGGATCGGGCTTCGAGATAGCCGGCCTGGTAGCGGAGGCGGTCGGGGTGCCGCCGTCGGCGGCTTCAGGCGGGGTTGGCGTGCTGGCGCACGCTGCAAGCAGCGCGGCACACGCAAACACCACCAGTAATCGACCAATTTTCATTAAGTTCTCAAATCGTGACGCTAAAAATTTGCCTGATGCTAAAAAAATCCGGCTTTCGCGTCAATGAAATTCTCCCGGCCGCGGCGGCTGGCCGGCGCGGCAGGTAATGTATGCGACAAGCGCCGGCAGGCATCGRCCAGCCGCGCCTGCGCACGAAATCAGCGGAAATTATCCTTCCATCCGCGCAGCGCGCCGAAGGCCGCCGCGTCGTCGCTGGCCGGACCGCCGGCGTGGGCCGCCACGGCCTGGCGCACGTCCGGCTCGCGCGAGCGCAGGAAGGGATTGACCTCGCGCTCCTGCGCCACGGTGGTCGGCACGGTCGGCGTGCCGGCCGCGCGCAGCGCTTCCACGCGCGCGTCCCAGGCGGCCAGCGCCGCATTTCCCGGCTCCACCGCGCGGGCAAAGCGGACATTGCTGCGAGTGTACTCGTGCGCGCAGTACACCCGGGTATCGCCGGGCAGCGAGGCCAGCTTGTCCAGCGACGCCAGCATCTGCGCCGGCGAGCCCTCGAACAGGCGCCCGCAGCCGCTGGCGAACAGCGTATCCCCGCAGAACACGGCGGGCCCGGCGCCCGGCAGGTCGGCCACGTAGGCGACGTGGCCGGCGGTATGGCCCGGCACGTCCAGCACGCGCAGTCGCATGGCCGGATACGCCACGTCCACCGTGTCGCCTTCGCGCACGGCCACGGTACGCCCGTCGATGCGCTCGCCGGCCGGCCCGATCACCGGCATCGGCATGCCGTCCGGCGCGCTCGGGTGCGCCGCCAGCAGCCCGGCCACGCCACCCTGGTGATCGCCATGGTGGTGGGTGATTACAATAGCGCCCAGGACCAGCCCCCTGCCGGCCAGGAAGGCCTCGACCGGCGCGGCCTCGCCSGGGTCCACCACGGCGGCGCAGTGACCGTCGTGGATTGCCCAGATATAGTTATCCTGGAATGCGGAAATCGGCTCCACCTTCAACATGCGTGCTCCTATGTCCAAGCGTCCGATTATAAGTTGGGAAGACTGGCTTGCCTCGCCACCCGGGCAGTACATGCTGCAATGGGAACAGGCACAGTACGACCGGACCGTGGCGGACATCTTCGGCTACCACGCCGTGCAGCTCGGCCTGCCCCATGTCGACACCCTGCGCGAGAACCGCATGCCGTTCTCCGCACTGGCGCTGGCGCCCGGCAGCGGCCCTCACGGCCCGCGCGCCCAGGTCGACGCGCGCCAGTTGCTGTGCCGCTTCGACGAACTGCCGTTCGCGACCCAGAGTATCGACCTCCTTACCCTGCCGCACATCCTGGAGTTTTCCGAAGACCCCCATGAAGTGCTGCGCGAGGTATCCCGCGTGCTGATGCCCGAAGGCCGCGTCGTGATCACCTGCTTCAATCCCATGAGCCTGTGGGGCGCGCGCCAGGGCCTCAAGCGGCTCGGCGCCGACCCGTTCCTGCCCAACGACAACCAGTCGATCGGCTTCGTGCGCATCAAGGACTGGCTCAAGCTGCTCGGTTTCGATATCATCCGCGGCCGCTTCGGCTGCTATTGCCCGCCGTACCGGACCGAACGCTGGCTGCAGCGCGCCGCCTTCATGGAGAAGGCCGGCGACCGCTGGTGGCCGATCTTCGGTTCCGTCTATATGATCTCTGCAGTCAAGCGCGTGCGCAATATCCGCCTGGTCGGCCCCGCCTGGAAAGCCACCAAGCCCGCGCTTTCGCCGGTCGCCGCGCCGGTGGCCACGCCCACCGGCACCCACGGCAAGGCCCCCGGCGACGAGCACTGAACGCCACCGCCTGCCCATCCAACAACCCGGCCGGCGCCCCCCGAGGCTGCCGGCCCCCAGCTGCGAATCCATGAGCAACGAAATCGAAGACGTCATCATCTATTCAGACGGCGCCTGCAAGGGCAATCCCGGCCGCGGCGGCTGGGGCGCGGTGCTGGTCGCCGGCGCCAACGAGAAGGAGCTGTTCGGCGGCGAGCAGAACACCACCAACAACCGCATGGAGATGACCGCCGTCATCGAAGCGCTGCGCGCCCTCAAGCGGCCGTGCCGCGTGGCCGTCTACACCGACTCCCAGTACGTGCAGAAAGGCATCGGCGAATGGCTGCCGGGCTGGAAGGCCCGTGGCTGGAAGACCGCCGACAAGAAACCGGTGAAGAATGCCGACCTCTGGCAGGAAATGGACAAGCTCGCCCAGGGACACGATATCTCCTGGCACTGGGTACGCGGCCACAACGGCCATCCCGGCAACGAGCGTGCCGACGCCCTCGCCAACCGCGGCGTGGCCTCCCTGCAGGGATAAGCAAGCGACAGGCGCCGCGGCCGCACGACGGCCGCCGCGCCTCACCGGTTAGAATGCCCGCCATGCGACAGATCGTTCTCGACACCGAAACCACCGGCCTCAACGCCGCCAGCGGCGACCGCCTGATTGAAATCGGCTGCGTGGAGCTGCTTAACCGCCGCCTCACGGGGCGGCACCTGCACTTCTACGTCAACCCCGAACGCGATATCGACGAAGGCGCGATCGCGGTGCACGGCATCACGGTGGACTTCCTGGCCGACAAGCCGAAGTTCGCCGAAGTCGTCCACGAGATCCGCGAGTTCGTCCAGGACGCCGAGCTGATCATCCACAACGCGCCCTTCGACCTTGGCTTCCTCGACATGGAATTCAAGCTGCTCGGGCTGCCGCCGTTCCGCGAGCACGCCGGCAGCGTGATCGACACCCTGCGCGAAGCCCGCCAGATGTTCCCCGGCAAGCGCAATTCGCTCGACGCGCTGTGCGATCGCCTCGGCGTCGGCAATTCGCACCGCACGCTGCACGGCGCACTGCTCGACGCGGAGCTGCTGGCCGAGGTCTACCTCGCCATGACGCGCGGCCAGAACTCGCTGGTGATCGACATGCTCGAAGGCGGCGGCGAGGAAAGCGGCGCGGTGGCGGCCGCCGACCTCTCCCGCCTGGCCCTGCCCGTGCTGATGGCCAGCGACGAGGAAGTCGACGCTCACCTCGGCGTGCTCAAGCAACTCGACAAGGCCAGCGGCGGCAAAGTGGTGTGGCAAGAGTCCGCGCAAGCCATCGCAGCCCCCGCCGCGCAAGCCGCGTAGGCCACGGCCCAAGCGCCGCGGCAGGCCCATGGATGCGCCGGACCACTTTTTTGAAGAAATTTCCAAGAAAGGGCTTTACAAGATACAGAGGTACCGGCATAATTTCGTTTCTCTGCAGCACGGCAGCAACAACGCAGCAGCAGGGGTGGTTAGCTCAGCGGTAGAGCACTGCCTTCACACGGCAGGGGTCACAGGTTCAATCCCTGTACCACCCACCAGAATTCGGTGAAGAACGAAGGACCTGAGGCGACAGCCCAGGTCCTTTTTTCTTTGGTGGCTCTTGATGGCACTGTGTGGCGCGTAATTGGCGCGTAATCCAGCACGCATCGCCGCCGCTTCCGTTTCCAGAAATCCCCCGCCCCGATTCAGAACTTTCCGCCTGAATCCCACCGCCGCCTCCCGTAAATCTGGAACCGTCGCGCCCAAGGCGCATATACGATGACGGTTCCCGCCATGAGAAGAATTTCACGATGGGTGAGCGCGGCCAGGTGGCTGCTGACGCTGGCGCTCGGCTTTGTCTGCGCCATCATGATCGCCGAGTTGTGGGCCGCCGCCTCCGCTCCCGCCCATGCCGACAGCGCGCAAGGTCCGTTCGCCGAATTGCGGGCCTACCGGGCCAGGGAATACTACGCGGCGGCCTGCGCGTTCGTTTTCGCCGCAGCCCTGTCCGCACTCTGGGCGCTGTGGGCCGCCAGCCGGGATCCCTGGTTGCGCTACCTTGCCGGTGCGCCCATCCTGGCGATCTGGGTACTGTCGATCCTCAATCGCGCGGGTTGAGCGGGTTGGCCGGTCGAGGCCACCCGCCACCGCACCTGCCGCTCTACAGCGCCAGCAACTCGCTTCTGGCCGGCCGGTAATCCAGCAGCCGCGACAATTCGGCCGCGGCTCCCCTCACCTGCTCCACCATGATGTCCAGTTTCTCCGGGTCGATGCGCGAGGCCGGGATGGTGGCGCCGAGCGCGGCCACCACCTTGCCGGTGCGGTCGCGCACCGGAGCGGCAATGGTGGAGATGCTGGTCTCGAAAAAGCCTTCCTGCAGGACGTAGCCCCGCTCGCGGTCGCGCTGGACCATGTCGAACAAGGCTTCCACGGTCTTGGGCGTGCTGTCGGAGAAGACTTCGAGCTGCGGCTCCGGATAGAGCACGCGCAGTTCGGCCAGCGTGAGGTCTTCGAGCAGCACGCGGCCGAGCACGGTGGCGTGCGCGGGCAGGCGCGTGCCGACGTTGACGGAGCTGGCGAACGGCGTCGGCGCGACGGACTTGGCGACATAGACGATGGAGCGGCCATCGCGCACCACCAGGTTGCAGGGATAGCTGATCTCGTCGCGCAGGCGGTCGAGCAGCGGGCGGCCGAGTTCGGTGAGTTCCAGCGAGGCGAGGTAGTCGAAGCCCAGGCGCAGTACCGCCATGCCCAGGCGAAACTCGCGGCCACCGTCGGTACGCTCGACAAAGCCCATCATCTCCAGCGTGGTGAGCAGGCGGAACACGGTGGAGCGCGGCACCTTGAGCCGGCGCGCCAGCTCGGCCGCCGACAGCGTCTTCTCGTGGCGGCTGAATTCGCCGAGCAGGCGCAGGCCGCGCTCGAGGCCCGGGACGATGTACTTGTCCTGCGGATCGGCAGGCTCGAGGGCGTCTGTCATGGTGTCGTCTGTGCGATTGGCGTGCTGTGGCATGGCGATATGGTAACGGCTTTGGCGCCGCGCCTGCTCCATGCCCGGCGCCGGGGCCACTTTGCCCGCCACGGCGCGCCAGTCGCCAGCCCCGCGCACGGAGCCGCCCGCGACACCGGCCTAGGGCTTCAGGTAGTCCCGCAACCACGCGGCACACTCGCCCGCGTGCTGCACCGGCCAGCGCACGGTGATGGTGGCGTCGGGCTGGCGCACCTCGATGCAGATGTCAGACAGCGGGCCGCGCTGCGCCGGTGCCGCGGCCGCCGCCGGCGAGAACAGGCGCGACCACCAACCGGCGCTGCCGTTGTGCGTGGCCTGCACGGCCCGGGCCGGACGCGCGGCCTGGTCCGCAGCCTGCCGTGCCGGCGCGGCCTCGGCCACCGGCACGGCGGACGTGGCCGCGGGCGCCGGCGGGACCGTGGCTGCCTGCCGTGCCGCCTGCTGTCCGGCGCCGGCCATGGCGGCCGCCGGGCTCGTCCCCTCGGCCCCCTCGGCCCCCTCAGCCGCCTCGAGCCGCGCGCAGAGATTGGCGCCGAACTCCTCCCACATCCGGTCGGCCTTGGTCTTCATCACGCTCAGGCCGAAGGTGCCGAGGCGCCCCAGCACGTCCACGCTGAGCTTGATGCGCAGCTCGGTCCCGCCGTCCGGCTGCGCGCTCAGGAACACTTCGCTGGACTGCCGCAGCGAGCTGGCCACGGAGGCGTCCTCGCCGGTGCCTTCGGTGCGCAGGTAGCCGGGCGCGCGCATCTCCACGATATTCGTCCTGAGGCGGAAGCGCGCGTTGATGAAGGCGATCTTCACCTGGATGACCGAGACGTACTCCACATCGCTGATCACATCGATCGA
Source organism: Cupriavidus sp. 05N40 (assembly GCF_056397305.1). Classification (NCBI taxonomy): domain Bacteria; kingdom Pseudomonadati; phylum Pseudomonadota; class Betaproteobacteria; order Burkholderiales; family Burkholderiaceae; genus Cupriavidus; species Cupriavidus sp. 05N40. The sequence continues at coordinate 28,635 of NZ_JBFTND010000089.1, read as the reverse complement.
CTGCATGCCGGGCACACAGCCGCCCATCACATTGGGATCGAGCAACAGCGCCCATACACGCGCCGGCGCTGCGCCGACGACCAGGGTTTTTTCAATTTCCACGCATCTTCTCCGCGGCGCACAGAATGGATTCGACGATGCCGACGTAACCGGTGCAGCGGCACAGGTTGCCGTTCAGGCCGGCGCGCACTTCCTCTTCTGTGGGATTGGGGTTGTGCGCCAGCATGGCGCAGGAGGTCATCAGGAATCCGGGGGTGCAGTAGCCGCACTGCAGGCCGCCGCATTCCATGAAGCTTTGCTGCAGCGGGTGCAGTTCGCCGCCGCTGGCCAGGCCCTCGACGGTGCTGACTTCGCGCCCGCGCGCATGCACGGCGAGCATCAGGCAGGACTTCACCGCTTCGCCGTCCACCAGCACGGTGCAGGCGCCGCAGATGCCGGTCTCGCAGCCGCGCTTGGTGCCGGTCAGGTTGAGGTCGTCGCGCAGCAGGTCGGAAAGCAGGCGCCGCGCGGGCGCCTCCACGCGGTGCGGCTCGCCGTTGACGCTCAGTTCGATGGTGATCTTTTTCATCAAGGCTCCTTAGTCCGTGGCCAGGCCGAACAGCGTCGCGTGGAGGCGCCGACCGTCAGGCGCGCCTCCACGCAGGTGGCGCCGGCGCGGCGCGCCAGCAGCGCCACGCTGGCCAGCGGCCGGTGCTCGGCGGCGGTGCGCAGGAAGCGTGCATAGTGGCCGTGCGCATCGGGCGCGGGCGCCGGGACACGGATCTCCGTCACCAGTTCGTCGGGCGCCAGCGCGGTGGTGTAGTAGTCCACCAGGAAATCCTCCATCTCCAGCACGCGTTCGCCGCGGCTGCCGGCGAGCACGACCTGCGCCTGCAGCGCCATCAGGCAGCCCGGCGGGTCGGTGGCGGGATCGGCGTAGCAGAGGTTGCCGCCCAGCGTGCCCTGGTTGCGCACCTGCGGGTTGGCAACCCGTGCCGCCATGCTGGCGAGCATGGGGTAATGCGCCTGCACCAGCGGTGAACGCGCGACCTGCGCGTGCAGCGCCAGCGCGCCGATGCGCAGCCCGCCGCGCGGGTCGTAGTCGATCTGGCGCAGCGCATCGAGCCGGCCGAGCGAGACCACGTGCGACGGCGTCACCATGCGCTGGCGCATGCCCAGCATCAGCGCGGTGCCACCGGCCATCACCCGGCACTGGTCGCCGAGGTCGGCCAGCATGCGGCTGGCTTCCTGCACCGAGCCGGGTTCCAGGAACTCGAAATCACGCATGGCGTGCCTCCTCTTGCCGGCGCGCGCGCAGCGCGGCCAGCACCTTCTCCGGCGTGATCGGCAGCGAGCGGATGCGCACGCCCACGGCGTCGCAGACCGCATTGGCGATGGCCGCGGCACCCGGCAGGATGGCCGTCTCGCTGGCGCCCTTGGCGCCGTACGGGCCGTTGGGATCGTTGGATTCCACCACCTCGGTGCGCAGCGCGGGCACGGCGTCGGCGGTGGGCATGTTGTAGTCGGCGAAATTGCCGTTGAGGATGCGGCCGTCTTCGACCAGCAGGTGCTCGTACAGCGTCCAGCCGATGGCCTGCACCGTGGCGCCGTGCGTCTGGCCGTGCACGGCGAGCGGGTTGATGGCCTTGCCGCAGTCGTCGGAGACAAAGCTGTCGATGACCGTGACCTGCCCGGTCTGGGTATCCACCTCCACCTCGACGGCCTGCGCCGCGAAGGAATAGGCGGGCGCGATATTGCCGTAGTAGTCGGCGTCGTGCATCACCGTGGGCGCATCGTAGGTGGCGCGCACCATCAGCCCCTCGCCGCCGTGGCGGAAGATATGCAGGCGCGCGATCTCGGCCAGCGTGGCCTGCTTGCCGGCGTTCTCGCCATCGCCCGCGCACGCGCGGATCACGCCATCGGCGATCTCCAGCCGGTCACGCGGCACGCCGAGCTTTTCCGCGGCCACTGTCAGCAGCTTGAGCCGCGCTTCGCGCGCGGCGCGCAGCACCGCGTTGCCGGAGATGATGGTCACGCGCGACGCCAGCGAACCGAGGCAGAACGGCGCGGCGTCGGTGTCCGGCGCGGCCACGGTGACGTGCGCCAGGGGAATGCCCAGCTCCTGCGCGCAGATCTGGCTGAGCATGGTGTTGGCGCCCTGCCCCATGTCGCACTCGCTGGTCAGCAGCAGCACGCGGCCGTCCTCGTTGACCTTGAGCAAGATGGTGGAGCCGTCCCAGTTACCCAGCGTGCGGTTGCCGCTGACATGCATGGCCGCGGCGATGCCGAGCCCGCGCCGGCGCGGGCCGGTCTGCGCCGCGGCGGCGGCGCGGCGCGCGTCCCACCGGATCGCCTCGCGGGTCTGCTCCAGGCATTCGGCCAGGCCGCTGCTGCCGATCTTCCAGCCGTGCACGCTGGTATCGCCGGTACGGATGGCGTTGCGCTTGTGCACTTCGAAGGGATCCATGCCGAGCATGTCCGCCAGCACCGCAAGGTGACTGTTCAGCGGGAACAGCATCTGCTGCCCGCCGAAGCCGCGGAACGCGCCGCGCGGCTGCGTATTGGTGTAGGCCAGCACCGCATCGGAGCGCACGTTCTCCACCCGGTGCATATTGTCGCTGCGCATCGCGCTCACGTGCATCACGTCGCCGGCCAGTCCCGCGTAGGCGCCGCATTCCGCCGTGATGCGCACGTGCTTGGCGACGATCATCCCCTGTGCGTCGAGCCCCATCTTCAGCCATACCCGGGCCGGCACGCTCGAGCGCGCGCCGAGGAAATCTTCCAGGCGGCTGTTGACGAAGCGCACCGGCCGCTCCAGCCGGCTCGCCAGCAGCGCCGCGATCAGGCTGTTGTTCTCCTCCACGATCTTGGCGCCGAAACCGCCGCCGGTGACGGCCTGGATCACGCGGATGGTCGAGACCGGGCGGTCGAGCGCCTCGGCCAGCCGCGCGCGCGCCAGGAACACCGACTGCGTCGACGCCCACACCGTCAGGCGGCCGTTGCCATCCTGCGCCGCCACGGTGGCCATCGGCTCCAGGTAGCCGGGATATTGCGACTGCATGTCGTAGGTAGCCTCATGGACCACCGCGGCCCTGGCAAAGCCGGCCTCGATATCGCCGCGCTCGATATGCATCTCGTGCGCGATATTGCGGGTGCCCTGGTGCAGTTCGGGCGCGCCCTCGGCAAGCGCTGCGTCGGGCGTGAGGATGGCAGGCAGCTCTTCGTACTCCACGCGGATCAGGTCCAGCGCGTCGCGCGCGGTTTCCTCGTCGACCGCGGCGAGCGCCACAACCTCCTCACCCACGTAGCGCACCACGCCCGCGGCCAGGATGCGCTGCTCCTTGCGGTGCGGCCCCCACAGGCGCTTCGGCGTATCCGCGCCGGTCAGCACCAGCTTCACACCCGGCAGCGCGCGCGCCGCCGCGGTGTCGATGCGCACGATGCGCGCGTGCGGATGCGGGCTGCGCAGCACCTTGGCGTGCAGCATGCCGGCCTGCTTGATGTCGCCTGCATACACGGCCCTGCCCTGCACCTTTTCCCGCGCTGTCACCTGCGGCGTGGAGGTTCCCACTGTCGACGTACTCATGCCGACCTCCCTGATCTGAAATCCGAACAAAACGATGCGTGCACCGGCGCGCGCCTGCCGCCGGTGCGCACCGCCCGGGGGCAATCACTCGGCGGTGATGCCGAAATCCCTGATGACCTTGCCCAGCCGCTCGTAGTCGGAGGCGTTGACCTTCTCCAGCACGCCGGGCGCGCCGCCCACCGGCACCGCGCCGAAGGTGGCCATCTTCTCGGCGATGTCCGGCATCTTCACGATCTCATTGAGCTGATCGTTGAGCTGCCGGACGATGTCCGCCGGCGTGCCCCTGGGCGCCATCACGCCATGCCATGCGCCCACCACCACGTCCTTGTAGCCGAGCTCGGCAAGCGTCGGCACGTTCGGCAGCAGCGCAGAGCGCTTCGGATCGGTCACGGCCAGCGCGACCAGCTTGCCGGTGTTGATGTATTGCGCCACCGGGCCCAGCGTGACGTAGGCAAAGTTGACGTGCCCCGCCACCACGTCGTTGACCGCCGGCGCCACGCCGCGGTACGGCACGTGCTGGATCCTCACCCCGGCGGCGTGGTTGACCCACTCGCCCGCGATATGCATGGGCGAGCCGGCGCCGGGGCTCGCGTAGGTCAGCGGCTTGCCGGCCCTGGCCGCGGCCACCATCTCCTGCACGGTCTTGATGCCGGCGCCCGGATACGCCACCAGCAGCACGGTCTGCGTACCGGTCTGKATGACCGGGGTAAAGCCGTGCAGCGCGTCGTAGCTGGATGCGGGCGGCAGCTTCAGCACCATCGGCGCGGTGGTGAACGGGTTGGGCGTGAACAGCAGCGTATAGCCGTCGGCCGGCGCGCGCGCGACCATGGCGTTGCCCACCACGCCGCCCGCGCCCGGCTTGTTCTCCACGATGACCGGCTGCTTGAGTCGCACCGACAGCTTCTCGGCATACATCCGCGCCATGGAATCGGTATCACCGCCTGGTGGATAGGCCACCACGATCGTGACCGGCTTGACGGGATAGGCGGCCTGCGCGAGCGGGCCGCCCCCCAGGGCGACAAAGGGCAGCGCAGCGATGGCCGCGGCAAGGATGTGACGTCGGGCAGGTTTCATCTATGGCTCCTGTGGGGGCGCTCCAGGTCCGCGTCGAGTGGCCGCGGGGAGACAGGTTGGGGTCGGCGGACGATGGGAACGCCTTCGCTTTTGCGTTTTATTGGTGAAACATAGATTTACATCAGGAACATACACAACATCGTAGAATACGTTTGTTGATGACTCAACTTACGCTAAACCCCAATTGACACACGCGCGTTTACTTATGTTTATTTCGTCGCGAAATCGACCGCGAAGACGTGGCGCAAGCGCGTCATGAGACAATCAGCCTCCACATCACATGCCGCCATGCGGCACATCCCGAACGACATGGATCCCATCAAGCGCGAAGCCGGCCACGCGGAGGACGCCGCCGCGCGTGCCCGCACTGATTGCCCGTGGGCCGAGCTGGACGAGAACGGCAGCGGCCTGGTCGTCGACGACTTCCTGACCACCATGCTGAGCCAGCTGGTCAACGCCCTGCGGCGCACCGTAACCCTGCCCTACGCGGAAAAATTCGAATTGAGCGTGCCGGAATGGCGCGTGCTGGCGCTGCTGGCGCATGCGCGGCCGCTGCCGTTTGCCGAGCTCGTGCTGCAGTCCACCTCGGACAAGGCGCTGGTCAGCCGCACGTTGCGGCTGCTGGAAGGCCGCGGGCTGGTGCAACTGGATTCGGAGGGCAATACGCCGCGCAAGAAGCTGATCTGCAGCATCACGCCGGCGGGGCTGGCATTGCACGAGCAGGTGATGCCGCTGGCCAGGAAGAGCCAGGCGGAGGTGATACGGCTGCTGGAGCCGGGAGAACGCCGGGCGATGTACCAGGCGCTGAGAAAGCTGCACGGGCTGTGCGTGACGCCGCGCCAGGCAGGCGGCGACGGCAGCGGCGGCGAAGGCGAATAGCGCGGGCGCACAGGGCGCCCGCCGGGCCGCCGGAGCCGGGGCCGCCCCCCGGCCTCAGGCCTCCAGTTGCTCCAGCACCTTGCCCTTGGTCTCGATGCCGAGGAAGTGAATGGTCAGCGCCGCCGCGAACGGGACCAGCGCCAGCGCGTAGAAGGCGCTGCTAAGGTCGCCGGTGCCGATGGTGTTGGCGATCAGCGTGGGCGCGAAGATCGCGGCCAGCTTCAGCCACGCGCCGCCCAGGCCGCAGCCCATGGCGCGCACGCTGGTGGGATACAGCTCCGGCGTGTACACGTAGGCGGTGATGAAGCCGCTGGCCAGGAAGCCGAGCGACAGCGCGCATAGCGTGGCCACCACGTACACCGACTCGGCGTGGAACACACCCGCCAGCGCCAGCGACAACGCGCATAGCACGAACGACACATTGATCACCGGCTTGCGGCCAACCTTGTCGACCACCATCGCGCATACCAGCGAGCCGACCACGCCAAGCACCGATGCGCCCGCCGCCAGGTTCAGCGCCAGCTGCAGCGGCGCGTGATAGACCGTCTTGTAGATGGTCGGCAGCCATGTCGACAGGCCGTACTGGATAAAGCCGCAGGTGGCCCACAGCATCCACACCGCCAGCGTGCGGCCGATATAGGCCTTGCCCAGCAGGTCGCGCACGCCGCGGCGCGGGTGCTTGTGCGTCAGCGCGTCATAGGCGGCCACATCGCCCAGCGGCGGCAGCGGCCCGCGGGCCCGGGCCTCGAAGGCGGCCAGCGCCTGGTCGGCTTCGGCCAGGCGGCCCTTCTCCGCCAGCCAGCGCGGCGACTCCGGGATCGCGCGGCGCAGGATGAAGAACAGGACGATGGGCGCGCCGCCGATGAAATACATCACGGTCCAGCCGAAGCGCGGCACCAGCCAGGCGCCGGCCACGTTGGAGATCAGCAGGCCGATCGGGAACACCACTTCGTAGAGCAGCACGAAGCGCCCGCGGCCGTGCGCGCGCGTGACCTCGTTGATATAGGTGGCGGCCACCGGCAGCTCGCCACCCAGGCCAAGGCCCTGCACGATGCGCAGCAAGGCGAAGATCTCGAACGACGGCGCGAAGCCGCAGGCGATGCTCATCAGCCCGATGATGCCCGCACTCCAGCCGATCGAGCGCAGGCGGCCGAAGCGCTCCGCCAGCGCGGGAAACAGCAGCGCGCCGACCAGCTGCCCCACCGACGGCGCCGCGATCAGGAAGCCGATCTGGCCCGGCGTGAGCGACCATGCGGAGATCAGCAGTGGCAGCGTGGCGGCGATCGCGATCACGTCGAAGCCGTCGAAAAACGTGGCCAGTCCGATCAGCAGCCGCGCGCGGATATGCATGCCGTTGCCGGGCATGCGCTCGATGCGCGCGATGATCTCGCCGTGGGTCGCGGTGCGCGCRCCGCCGTCAGCGGCGACGGTGGTGGCCKGGAATGGGGTGCCCTGTGCGCCGGCATTGGCCGGCGCAGCCTCTTGTCTCTGGATCAACACGGTGTTTCTCTTCAAAAGTGTCCGAGGCAGGCAGCCGCCTCGCGCTGGCGCCGCAGGCGCCGCCGGGCGCGCCGCGTTGCGCGGCGCGCGGGCCATCTTATAAGTCCAGGACCAGGCGCCGGCCCTTGCAGCCGGACACGCACACCATCATGGTCTTGTTCGAATCACGCTCGCCCTTGCTCAGCACGCTGTCGCGATGCTCGGGAATGCCGTCGATCACGCGCGTCTCGCACGAACCGCACACACCTTCCCTGCAGCTGTGCTCGACGGCGATGCCGGCTTCGAGCAATGCATCCAGCAGCGACTTGCCCGCAGGCACCGTCAGCTCGCCGCCGGTGGCGGCCAGCGTCACGGTGTACTCGCCTTCCTGCACCGCCGCCACCGAGGGGTCCGCGGCAAAGCGTTCGATATGCACTTCGGTGTAGCCATGGCCGGCGCAGGCAGCCTCGAACCCATTGAGCATCGCGCCCGGGCCGCAGCAGTAGAAATGCGTGGAGGCCGCCTGTCCGGCCAGCAGCGCAGGCAGGTCCGGCGGGCAGCCGGCCTCGTCGTCGAAGTGCATGCGCACCGCGTCGCCATAGGCAGCCAGCTCATCGGCAAAGGCCGCCTCGGCCCGCGAGCGCGCGCAGTAGTACAGCGTGAAGGGCCGGCCAAGCTGGTGCAGGCGCCGCGCCATGCAGACGATCGGCGTCACGCCGATGCCGCCGGCCACCAGCACGCTGTGCGGCGCGTTCTCTTCGAGGGCGAAGTGGTTGCGCGGCGCCGCCACGGCCAGCGTGGTCCCCACGCGCAACTGCTCGTGCACATAGCGCGAGCCGCCGCGACTGGCGCGGTCGTTGAGCACGCCCACCACGTAGCGGTCGCGCACTTCCGGGGCCCCGCACAGCGAGTAGCTGCGCACCASGCCATTGCCCAGGTGCAGGTCGATATGCGCACCGGGCGCGAACGCCGGCAGCTCGCGCCCGTCAGGGTCGCGCAACTCCACGCTGACGATGCCGCGCGCCTCGAAGCGCATGGCCTGCACGCGCAGGGTCAGGGATTGGCTGGTACTCATGGCACTTCCTTGTATTGCCCGGTGCGGCTCGCGCCGCACCGTATTGCCTTGCGGGGGCATGTCTCGTCCTGGCTGACTTCGACTTGCCTGTCTTCGTGGTCTTGCCCTGTCGTGGCCGGGGCGATGCTGCTGCTCAGCGCTTCTCGGTCAGGAACTTGCCTTGCGGGCCGCCCGCGTTCTTCTGCCGGCGCGTGTTGCCGTCCAGGCCGCCCTCGACCGCCCACTCGGCGAACATGGTCGGGCCCGGCTCGAAGTCGCGCGGTTCCCAGTGCGCATCGAGCTGGTCTTCGTCGGCGTAGTACTCGATCAGGCCGCCGGCCGGGTTCTTGAAGTACCAGAAGTAGGCCGAGGAAATCGGATGCCGGCCCGGGCCAAGCTGCGTGTCCCAGCCGCTGCGCGACACATGCAGGCCGCCGCCGAATACCTCATGGATATCGCGCACGGTGAAGGCCACGTGGTTCAGCCCGCTCTTGGCCTGCGGCAGCTGCAGCAGGAACAGGTCGTGGTGGCCGCCGTCGGGCGCGCAGCGCAGGAAGGCGCCGCGGCCCGGATAGTGGTCCGACGGCACGAAGCCCAGTTTCTCCGTGTAGAAGCGCTCGGTGGCGGCGACGTCCTTGACGAAGAACACCACGTGGCCCACTTCGATCGGCGTGGCGCGCTCGTAGATCGGGCTGCGCTGGTTCAGGCGCGGCTTGTCGTTCCAGGTGTTCATGGCGGCGCACTCCACTTCGATCTCGCGCTTGCGCGTGAGCTGGAAGCGCACGGCCAGGCCGTTCGGATCGGTGCAGCCCACGCGCTCGCCCTCCACACCGCGCGCGCCGTGTTCGCCGATGGCGACAAAGCCGGGTTCGGCGCGGATGGCGTCGGCAAGCTTGTCGAGTGCCGCCTGCGTATCCACCCCCCACACCACTTCGCGCAGCGTCGGGCCCGCTTCCATTGCCGCCGGCAACGCAGGATCGTCGGTGCGGCGCACCAGCACGCGGCAGCCGTTGAGCGTTTCGAAGTCCAGCCCGGCCGCGTCCTCGCGCACCAGCGTGAGGCCCCAGTCGGCGAAGAAGCGCCGGCAGGCGTCCAGGTCGTCGGCACCGTAGACGATCTCGTCGATGCCCAGAATCGTGTTCATTCCCATCTCCTGCTCTGCTCTCTTTGCTTGCTGCATTGTTCGTGACCTGCGCACCGGCTCAGTTGGCCCACGGCAGCGGCTGCTCGTGCATGCCCCAGTAGACGCTCTTCTGCTCCATGTACTGCAGGATGCCCAGGCGCCCCTTCTCGCGGCCCAGGCCACTGTCGCGCCAGCCGCCGAACGGCGTGGAGATCGAGAACTGCTTGTAGGTATTGATCCACACATTGCCGGCCTGCACCGCGCGCGCGAAGCGCCAGGCGCGCTTGTAGTCGCGCGTCCACACGCCAGCGGCCAGCGCGTACACGCTGTCGTTGGCCTGCGCGATCAGGTCGTCCTCGTCGTCGAAGGCCATCGCCACCAGCACCGGCCCGAAGATTTCTTCCTGGCAGACGCGGGCGCTGTTATCGAGCCCTTCGATGATGGTGGGCGTATAGAAGTAACCGTTCTCGCAGCCCGCCACCGTGGGACGCAAGCCGCCGGTGCGCAACTGGCCGCCTTCGGACACGCCGAGCGCCACATACGATTCGATCGAGTCGCGATGGCGGTCGCTGATCAGCGGCCCCATCTGGGTGCGCTCGTCGGCCGGATCGCCCACGCGCAGGCGCGCCGCACCCTCGGCCAGGCGTTCCATGAAAGCCTCATACAGGGAACGTGCCACGAACAGGCGCGAGCCGGCGATGCAGGATTCGCCCGAGGAACTGAAGATGCCGTACAGCACGCCGTTGACGGCGTGGTCCAGGTCCGCGTCCTCGAACACCATGGTGGGCGACTTGCCGCCCAGCTCCAGCGACACCGGCATCATCTTGTCGGCGGCGATGTGGGCGATATGGCGGCCCGTCGACGTGCCGCCGGTAAAGGACACGCGGCGCACCAGCGGGTGCTTGGTGATGGCGTCGCCGATCACCGAGCCCTTGCCGGGCAGCACGCTGACCAGGCCCTTGGGCACGCCGGCCTCTTCGCAGATGGCGGCGAGTTCCAGCGCCATCAGCGGCGTGATCTCGGCTGGCTTGATCACCACGGCGTTGCCGGCGGCCAGCGCCGGCGCCAGCTTCTGCGCCTCGCTGGCGATGGGCGAGTTCCACGGCGTGATCGCCGCCACCACGCCCATGGCTTCGTGCACGCTCATGGCGAGGAAATCGCCGCGCGCCGGCGTGAGCGTTTCCTCCAGCGTCTCGCACGCGGCGGCGAAGAACTGGAAGGTGCCGGCGGCGCTGGCCACCAGCGCGCGCGTCTCGCTGATGGGCTTGCCGTTGTCCAGGCGCTGGCGCTGCGCGAGCGGCTCGGCGCGCGCGCGGATCAGGTCGGCCACGCGATGCAGCACGGCGGCGCGTTCGTGGGGCTTGCGCTGCGCCCAGCCGCTGGTGAGGAAGGCGCGGTGCGCGCCCTGCACGGCTTCCTCCACGTCGTCCAGGCTGGCCGCGTTCAGTTCGGCGACGACCTCGCCGGTGGCGGGATAGCGCGTGGCGTAGCGTTCGCCGCCGCCCAGGCGCCACTGGCCTGCGATGCAGATGGGGAGAATTGCTTGCTTCATCATGATTGCCTTGCTGGCCTGGTCTGGCCTGTCTGCCTGCTTAAATCGACATGGCGTGCGCGCGGTTGCCCAGCGCGCGCACCACGCTGAACACCGTCAGCGCCGAGGTCTTGGGGTTGGCCGCCAGCGGCTTGCCGCGCATGGTCAGCTCGAAGCCGCCGAAGGCGCCACGCGCCTCCACGTGGTGCACGTTTTCGTCCACGCCCGGATCGGCCAGCAGCTTGACCTGCGTATGGTCCAGTCCGAGCCCGGCCATCGACAGCGTGGCGGCCACGTTGGCGTTCTTGGGGTAGAGCCGCGCGGCCTCGCGCGCGGTGCCTTCGAAGATCACCGTGGCCTCGGTCAGCGCGTCGAGATCGACGAGCGCCTCGGCCGGCGTGTCCTTCCACGCGCCGGGCGGCTTGCGCCCGGTGTAGATCACCGCATCGAGCCCGCCCACGCGGGCCGCCGCCAGTGCATCGATGGCGCCGATCGCGCCGGAGAGCAGCTGCACCTGGGTGCCGCCGCGCCGCGCCGCCGCTTCCAGCCGTTCGGCCAGGCCCGGCTCCGACAGCGCGCCCACCGAGACCACCAGGCAGGCGATGCCGCGCTCCAGCGCCGGCACGATGTGCTCCTCCAGCGCGTGGTGGCCGGCACACTCGACCAGCAGGTCGGGGCGTCCGTCGGCCTGGCTCAGGCAGGTCGCCACGCGGGCGCGTGGCGCCAGCGCGGAGACTGCGTCGCGGGCCTGGTCCATCTGGGCCTCGGGCACCACCACCACGTCGAACACCACGTCCGGATCGCTCTTGAGCAATTCAAGCACACCGCGCCCGATCGCTCCGCATCCCACCATCGACACATGCAGCATGTTGCGTCTCCCTCAGGCCGTCACGGTGCCGCGCTCGGCGGCGCGCGCCTTGTCTGCGTCCGCGTCGGCTTCCTTGTTGACCGGCGGGCCGGCGAACGCGGTCTTGAAGCTGCCGATGGAGAGCATGTCGATCTCCAGCAGGAACGGACCGGGTTCGATGGTCGCGTCTTCCAGCGCACGGCCGACCTCGGCCAGGTTGCTCACGCGGCGGTGGCGCAGCGCAAGCGCCTGCGACAACTGCGCGTAGTCGGGCGTGTGCAGGTCCACATAGTRGCGGCGGCCGCCGTATTGCGCGTCCTGGATGTTCTTGATGACGCCATAGCCCTTGTCGTTCATCAGGACGAAGACCACGTCGGCGCGCTCCTGCACCGCGGTGGCCAGCTCGCCCAGGTTGAGGATGAAGCCACCGTCGCCGGCCAGGCAGAAGGTTTTCTTGCCCGAGGCCGTGACCGCCGCGCCGACCGCCGCGCCGATGCCCATCGCCAGGCCCTGGCCGATGCCGCCGCCCAGCGCATGCACGCCGGCGCGCGGATCGAAGATGCGCAGCTGGCGATTGCCCCAGGTGCTGTTGGACACGGTGACGTCGCGCACCCAGTTGAAGTTCTTGCCCACCGCGCCCTGCAGCGCTTCGACCAGCGCCGCGTACGGGCCCAGGCCGTCGATCAGGCCGCCCATGGCGGTGTCGTGCGCGCGGCGCAGGTCGGCGGCGAAGGCGGGGTCCACCTTGAGCTTGCCTTCGAGCCGGTCGGCCAGGCCTTCGAGGGCCAGCGCGGCGTCGCCGCAGACGAAGTTGTCGGTCTGGTAGCAGCGGCCTTCGGCCGAGGCGTCCGCATCCACGCGGAACAGCGGACGCGGCAGCTTGAGTTCGTACTTCAGCGTTTCATTGCCGCGCAGGCGCGAGCCCACCACCAGCATGGCGTCGCAGCTCTGGTAGAACTGCTCCACCGGCTTGTGCAGGTTGAAGGCGCCCAGCGAGCGGGGATCGTCTTCTGCCACGATGCCGCGGCCTTGCGTGCTGGTCACCACGCCGAAGCCCAGCGCCAGCAGGCGCTTGACCTGCGCGCCGGCGTGGCGCGCGCCGCCGCCGAGCCACAGCAGCGGGCGGCGGGCCCTGGCCAGGCGCTCGGCCAGTTCGTCCAGCGCCTGCGCAGACGGCACGTGGGCCGGCACGGCCAGCGGGCGCAGGTCGGCCGGCATGGGGATCAGCGCGGCCTGGATGTCGATGGGAATCTCGACGCTGACGGGGCCGGTGGGCGCGGTCAGCGCGGTCTGCACGGCCAGCTTGATGGTGCTCAGCGCGGTGTCCGCGCTACGGATGCGGAAGGCGGCCTTGGAGATGGCCTTGAGCATGGTGAGCTGGTCCGGTGCCTCGTGGATGTAGGCCAGGCTCTGGTCCAGGTACGGCGTCTCGATCTGGCCGGTGAGGTGCAGCAGCGGCGTGCCGGCGGTCAGCGCTTCGACCATGGCGCCGGCGGCATTGCCGGCGGCCGTGCCGGTGCTGGTCAGGCAGACGCCGAGGCCGCCGGTGGTGCGGGCACAGGCATCGGCCATATTGGTGCCGCCCGCTTCGCCGCGCGCCGGCACGAAGCGGATCTTGCCACGCTCGCCCATGGCGTCGAGGATGGGCATGTTGTGGATCGAGATCACGCCGAACGCAGCCTTGACGCCGCACTGCTCGAGGAAGGCGGCGATGGCATGGCCGACCGTGACTTGTTGTTGGTCCTGCTGCGGTTGCTGCAGTTGCTGCTGTTGCTGATGTTGTTCGTTACGCATGACGGGAAAGTCCTCCGGAAATATCGATGTGGCTGCCCGTGGTGTACGAAGACAACGGCGAGGCAAGGAACAGGATCGCGCGCGCGGCTTCCTGCGGCAGGCCAAGACGGCCGAGCTGGATATGCTTTTGCTGCGCCAGGCGCGCGGTCCACGCGGCCCAGTCCAGGTGGCGGTCCTCTTCAGGACGCGCCTCGAAACGGCGGCGCCACTGGCCCGACTCGACCAGGCCGAGCAGGATGCCGTTGACGCGGATGCGCCTGGGCGCGAATTCGGTGGCCAGCGAGCGCACSAGGTTGTGCACGCCCGCACGTGCCGCCGAAGTGGCGACCATGTGCGGCTCGGGCTGTACCGCCAGCAGCGAGTTCACGCACACGACGGCGGCGCTGTCGGAGCGTTCGAGCTGCGGCAGGAAGGCGCGCGTGGCATGGATCACCGAGAAGAACTTGAGCTGCAGTTCTTCGAGCCAGGCGGCGTCTTCGGTGTTGGCGAAGGTGGAGACGCGGCCCTGCCCTGCGTTGTTGACCAGCATATCGGCCGCACCGAGCGCGGCCTCGCTGGCAGCGGCGAAGGCCTTGACCTGCTCCGGCTGCAGCACGTCGCAGGCCGCGGCGAACAGGCGCGCCTGCGGGAAGCGCGCGCGCAGCCTGCCTTCGGCTTCGCGCAGGCGCGCTTCATTGCGCCCGCACATCGCCACGGCGGCGCCCGCCTCCAGCAATAATTCCACGGTGGCCAGGCCGATGCCCGAGGACCCACCGGTGACGACGGCAACCTTGCCGCCGAGTTCAATCATGGACATCAGTCTCACTCCCGATACAAGTTGACCACCTTGGCGAGCTCCTGCGGCCGGTAGTCAAGCAGGCGAGACAGCTCGCCCGCGGTGTCTCTGACTTTCTCCACCATCGTGTCCAGCAGCGCCGGGTCGATGCGCGCTGCGGGGATGGTGACGCCGAGCGCGGCTACCACCTTGCTGGTGCGGTCGCGCACCGGCGCGGCGATGGTCGAGATGCTGGCCTCGAAGAACGCTTCCTGCAGCACCACGCCGCGCTCGCGGTCGCGCTGCACCATCTCGAACAGCGCTTCCACGGTGCCAGGCGTGCTGGGCGAAAACGATTCGAGCCGGGGCTCCGGGTACAGCGCGCGCAGCTCCGCCAGCGTGAGGTCTTCGAGCAGCACGCGCCCGAGCACGGTCGCATGCGCCGGCAGCCGCGTGCCGACCGTGACCGAGCTGGAAAACGGCGTGGGCGCCACCGACTTGGCCACGTAGACGATGGAGCGACCGTCGCGCACCACCAGATTGCACGGATAGCGGATATCGTCGCGCAGGCGGTCGAGCACGGGGCGGCCCAGTTCGGTCAGCTCCAGCGAGGCCAGGTACTCGAAGCCCAGGCGCAGCACGGCCATGCCGAGGCGGAACTCGCGCCCGCCTTCGGTGCGCTCCACGAAGCCCATCATCTCCAGCGTGGCGAGCAGGCGGAACACGGTCGAGCGCGGCACCTTGAGACGGCGCGCCAGGTCGGCCGCGGTCAGCGTGCGGTCGCGGCGGCTGAACTCGGCCAGCAGGCGCAGGCCGCGTTCCAGTCCGGGCACGATGTACTTGTCCTGGATGTCTTCCGGCAGGCGTTCTTGGTTCATGAGTGGCTCGTGTCTGCGTGATGCCGGCGCGTGCATGGCTGGTTTGCCCGCGGCGCCGGCGCTTTCACGCTCAGCGCTTGATCTGGGCGAGCGGATGCTCGGGCGGATAGGTCGGCGTGATGGGCTTCTTGGCGCCGAGCATCACGCACATCAGCGCGTCTTCCTCGCCGATGTTGATCTCCTCGCGGTACACGCCCGGCGGCACCGACACCAGGTCGCGGTCGGTCAGGATGGTTTCGAAGCGCTGGCCGTCCTTCTCGAGGACCAGCTTGATCTTGCCGCGCAGGATGAAGAAGACCTCTTCCACATCGGTGTGCAGGTGCGACGGGCCCTCGTGGCCGGCCGGAATGATCATGGTCGAGAAGGTGAAATTCTCGGACGGCACGGTATTGGTGTCGGCCGCCACGCCGGTGCCGCCGGTGCCGAGATAGCGCATCTGCGCACGGCGGTACTTGGGGTCGTGGTCGGCCTGGAACTTCAGCGCGTCCCAGTCGTAGCGGCGCGTGGAGAAGCGTGCCACGCGGCCCTCCATCCACTGGTCGAAGGAAGCGCCTTGCGGCTGCTCCCAGGAACGCTTGATGTTTTCTTGTTGGGAAAGATCGCTCATTTGGTTTCCTTCTTGGCTCAGTGCATGACGAAGCCGCCGTTGACGGCCAGCGTCTGGCCTGTCACGAAGCGCGACAGGTCGGAGAGGGCGAACAGCACGGCCCCGGAAACATCCGCGGGGAGCTGTTCGCGCGAAATCGCGCGTTGTTCGCGATAGAGGTCGCGCCTCTTCTGGGGCACGTATTCGGTGGCCTCGACCATGGTCAGGCCCGGCGCGATGGCGTTGACGGTGACGTTGTCGCCGCCGAGTTCGCGCGCCAGCGAGCGGGTCATGCCGATGATGGCGCTCTTGCTGGCCACGTAGGCCAGCAGGTTGGGCGCGCCCCACAGCGGCGTGTCCGAGGCCAGGTTGACGATGGCGCCGCGGCCCGATGCGCGCAGCGCCGGCAGGCAGGCGGTGGTCATCAGCCAGGTGCCGCGCACGTTGATGTTCATCACGCGGTCCCAGGTGGCGATGTCGATGGCCGATGCGTCGCGGCCGCCCGAATCGGTCACCGCGGCATTGTTGACGAGGCCATCCAGCCCGCCCAGCACGGCCACCGCTTCGGCGGCGCAGGCCTTCACCGATTCGGGGCTGCCGAGGTCCAGCACGATGGGCACGACGTTCAGCCCGCGCGCCTTCAGCGTCGCGACTTCTTCCTGCAGGCGCTCGGCCAGGATGTCGGCCATCGCCACCGCGGCGCCGGCTTCGGCGATCTGCGTGGCGAAGTCCAGCCCGAGCCCGCGCGCCGCGCCGGTCACCAGCACGCGGCGGCCGGCCAGCAGCTTGTTGCGGTTGGTCTCAGGCATGGCTCGCCATCCCGCCGACGGGCTTGAGCATGGCGACCGGCTCGTCCGCGACTTCCTGGTCGGCACGGCGGCGCAGCAGGCGGCGCACGCGGGTGATACCCACGTCGTGCTGGTACAGCGTTTCGTGGTCGCGCGCGTTCGGCGCCATCATTTCCAGCACCACGCGGTCCTGCTCCAGCACGTCCCAGTGCAGGCCTTCGAGGCGGTTGCGATACAGGAAGCGCCACACGTCGCGCTCCCAGCCCTGCACGTGGCGGGTGCGCCAGAAGAACACCATGCAGTGGTCCTCGTCGACCGGCGTGGCCATGCCGACGATGCCGAACGGGCCGCCCGGGCCGACCTTGGCGCGGTAGGGGATCGCCAGGCGCAGCCACAGCGTGCCGGTCTCGCCGAACTCGACCCAGTCGAAGTTCACGCCGCGCTGGCCGGTCTTCTCGAACACCAGGCCGGTGTCGGTCTCGCGCACCGACATCACGGCCTGCTTCTCGCCGCTGGCCATCGAGTGCGAGACCGCGTGCAGGTAGGCCCCGTGCATCGGGTCCATGACGTTGTCGATGGCGTAGCGGTAATTGCAGTCCCAGTGCGCCACGCACAGGAAATGGCTGTGCTCGTCGCTCTCCAGTTCTTCCGGCAGGCGCAGCGCGTCGGCACCGCCCTCGCCTTGCACCGGGGCGCGCTCGCCGAACCACAGGAAGATGGCGCCGGCCTTTTCCTGCACCGGGTAGCTGCGCACGCAGGTCTTGCCTTCGAGCGGGCAGCTATCCACCGCCGGCACGCTCTTGACCTGGCCGTCGCCGCCGACTTCCACGCCGTGGTACCAGCAGGCCACGCGGTCGCCGAGGTTCCAGCCCATCGACAGACGCGCACCGCGGTGCGGGCAGCGGTCTTCCAGCGCGTGGACCTGGCCGGCGCCGTCGCGCCACAGCACGATGTTCTGGCCCAGGCGCGTGATGCCGATCGGCGCGTGCGCGACCGCCCACGAGGCGGACACCGGATACCAGTAGTTATGCAGACCGCTGTTCAGGCGCGCTTCAGCACGCGCTTGCTTGTTGGATTCCATTGTTTGCTCTCTAGCCTCTTGCGGGTACCGGATCGGATCGCAGTTGCGAAGATGGGGCGTCTTGCCGTGCCGCCTGCCGTCGCGATCGCGTTGATGTTGTTGGCGTCGGGCCGGCCTGCCCTACGCGCCGAGCCGGCGCAGCTCGGCGAGCAGGCGCTCTTCGCTCCAGGCCTGGCCGTCGGCGCCCAGGAAGCCGGCCTGGTTGAAGGCGCGCACCAGGTCTGCCGGGTTCAGGGCACCGGCTTCGAAGGCGGCTTCCAGCGCATCGCCGAGCGCGTTCTCGTAGGCGGTCGGCGCCGCGGCGCGCGTTTGCCACACGACGTTGGCCACCTTGCCCGGCTGCTCGATGTGGCCCTTGCCGGCGACGTTGTTCGGCGCCGGGCGCTCCCACGGCGCCAGGTTCGGGTTGTATGCGAGGTCTTCCATTGCGCTGCTCCTATGCACCTTCGTTGCCTGCTGTCTCATCCGTGTTTTGTTTTACTGGTAAAACACTGATTTAAATATTGAACACAGACACCACTATAGACAACGAAACTTCAAAAATAGACTGGGGTTTACCCTTTGATTTGACGACTATCCGCAGGAAGCGGCCAGGCCGGGCCGCAGCCTGGATCTGGGCGAGCGCCGGGCGCGCGGATCAGCTGCGGATCCAGCGCGCCACCGCTGCGGCCTGCTCGACATAGCAGGCGTGGCCGGCATCGGGGATGAGGGCGAACGGCAGGTCGAAGCGCTCGGCCAGCGCCGCACCGGCCGGCGGTGGCGTCACCACGTCCAGCGCGCCGCAACCCACGCGCACGCTCGCGCCCTGGGGCCGCTGCCGCAGGTAGTGCTCGATGGCGTCGCCGCACAGCATGGCCACCGCCTGCCGGTAGCCGCCCGGATGGAGCCGGCGCATGTTCCAGCTCACCCAGGCCCGCGCGTCGGCGCCGGCCGCGCCGCTCAGCAGCCGTGCCGGCCCGCGTTCGGCGAGGCCTTCCACGCCGACGGCGGCGAGCGCGTCGAGGCGTTGCCGTTCCACTTCAAGGGCCTTGTCTTCCTTGCCGGCGCCGCCGTAGCCCTGCGCGGGGCTCAGCAGCAATGTGCGGGCGGGCAGCAGTGCGGGGGCCGCCTCGGCAAGGAAAGCGCAGGCCATCAGCGCGCCCAGCGAATGACCCACGATGACATCGGGCCGCACATCCAGCACGCGCAACAGGTCCTGCAGGCGCCGGCCGTAGTCGGCGGCGGACGGCGCGGCCACCGCCAAAGGCTGCGAGTTGCCGTAGCCGGGGGCGTCCCACGCGATCACGCGCGCGTCGGCCGCCAGCAGGCTGGCGCAGGGCAGCCACGAAGCCGCCCCGGAACTGATGCCGTGCAGCAGGACGATCACCGGGCCGCGCTTGCCGCCGCTGCGGTAGGCGACTTGCGCGCCAGCGGCGGTGACCACGCGTTGTTCGGTGAAAGCGCTGTCCAGGGCGCGCAAGAGTTCCGGCACGGGTTGCGGGATTGCGGGCGAGGTCTTTTGTTCCATATATGAAACTTTAGTTTTCAGATAAAACCTAGGAAATATAGACCGGCCTTCGGGGAAGCGTGATCCGGGTTAACCCCGCGACGAAAAATTTCTCCGCAAGCCGCATTGCGGCTCGTCGTCCCGACATCCAGGCATTCTCCCGCTCCCCGTTTTTCCGCATGGCCAAGCCGGCGGCGCCTTTCGGAGCGGCGGACCGCCCTGGCAATGGCGCGGGCCGGGCCTGCCGCGGCGCATCAACCGGCACATGCGCGCCGCCGCCCGTGCAGCGCCGCCGTCGCTTCCCGACATCACTAGGGATTTCCCGCTCCTGCCATTCGCGAGATCACCAGCTATATTTTGCTCGTTGTTTCTTATGTAATCTGATGTTTTACCTATAAAACATAAAGCGGAAAAGTGCATGCTTTCCTCATGCGCTCTTTCCGCCGCGCACGGTCTCGCAGAGCACCGCGGCGCCCTTACACCACATGGCAGAAAAGAGAGGAATCGTTAAATGAAACTTGGACGGATCGCGCTGGCTGCCCTGGCAGCGGTGCCCATGCTTGCCTCGGCCCAGTCATCGGTGACGCTGTATGGCGTGGTCGATACCGGCATCGAATACGTGAACAACGTCGGCGCGGCAAAGGACAACCTGTTCCGCATGACGACGCTGACCGGCACGGTGCCGTCGCGCTGGGGTATCCGCGGGACCGAAGACCTGGGCGGCGGGCTCAAGAGCCTGTTCGTGCTCGAGTCCGGCTTTGCGCCGGATTCCGGCAGCGCCAACCAGGGCGGCCGCCTGTTCGGCCGCCAGGCGCTGGTAGGCTTGTCCGGCCAGTGGGGTCAGGTGGCCCTGGGCCGGCAGTACACCATGCTGTTCTGGGCCACGCTGGACCCGGACATCCTCGGGCCCAATGTATTCGGCTCCGGCTCGCTCGACAGCTACCTGCCGAATACGCGCGCCGACAACGCGGTCTCGTACAAGGGCACCTTCGGCGGCTTCACGGTGGGCGCGACGTACAGCTTCGGACGCGACTCGGTCAACGCCGGCCCGAGCCCTTCTGGCGCAAATTGCGCGGGAGAGAACCCGGCCAACCACACGCAATGCCGCGAGTGGTCCGCGCTGCTGCAGTACGACAACAAGACATGGGGCGTGGGCGCGGCCTACGACTCGCTGCGCGGCGGCCCCGGCGCGTTCGCAGGCCTGACCAGCAGCAGCCTGCGCGATGACCGCCTCTCGCTCAACGGCTACATGCTGCTGTCCAAGGCCAAGCTCGGCGCCGGCGTGATCCGCCGCGACAACCAGGGCAGCCCGACGCCGCGCAGCGACCTCTGGTACGCCGGCATGGCCTACGACATCACGCCCGCGTTCACGCTGGCTGGCCAGCTCTACTACCTCAAGTATCACAACAGCGACAACAAGGCGATGCTGTACGCGCTGCGCGGCACCTATGCCTTCTCCAAACGCACCTCGGTGTACGCCACCGCGGGCTATATCGACAATGGCGGGCAGTCGGCCCTGTCGGTGAGCGGCGGCGCGCCTGGCTCCAATCCGAAGCCGGGCGGCTCGCAGCTGGGCGCGATGCTCGGCATCAAACACACGTTCTGAGCGCCAGGGCGCCGGCAGGCGCCTGCCGGGCCGCGGCCCGGCATGAAGTCAATCGAGAGGGGGTATCCCATGAAGTCCGCAATCCGCATCCTGCTTGCCGCCATGGCGGCGACAAGCGCCCTGCTGGCGCCCGCCGCGAGCCACGCGCAGGCCTATCCCGCCAAGCCCATCACGCTGGTGGTGGCCTATCCCGCCGGCGGCGATACCGACGTGCTGGCCCGCCTGATCGCCGAGAAGCTGTCCGCACGGGTGCATCAGTCGGTGGTGGTCGAGAACCGYACGGGCGCCGCCGGCACCATCGGCAGCGCCTACGTGGCCAAGGCCCCGGCCGACGGCTATACGCTGCTGGTCGCGCCCAATACCGTGGCCATCGCGCCGCTGGTGCTCAAGAGCGGCACCGGTGCCGCCTACGACGTGCGCGCCGACTTCACGCCAGTGGCGCAGCTTGGCGTGCAGTCGCTGTTCGTGGTGGTCGGCAAGGGCACCGGCATCACCAGGCTGCCGGACCTGGTCGCGCGCGCCAGGGCGGGCAGCCTGCAGACGTACGCGAGCCCGGGCAACGGCTCGCCGATGCATATCCTGGGCGAGCTGTTCAACAAGGCTGCGGGCGTGAAAATCTCGCAAGTGCCCTATCGCGGCACCGCGCCGGCGGTGGTCGACGTACTGGGCGGCCAGGTGCCGATGACGTATATCACGCTGGGCGCGGTATCCCAGTACATCGGCACCGGCAGCATCGTGCCGCTGGCGGTGGCGGACCTGAAGCGCTCGCCGTTCGCGCCCAACGTGCCGACGCTCGCCGAGCTTGGCTACAAGGATGTGGAAATTGGCGCGTGGCAGGCGCTGCTGGCCCCGAAGGGGCTGCCGCCCGAGCTGGTGAAGACGCTGAACGCCCACGTCAACGACATCCTGAAGATGCCTGACGTGGTGGCGCGCATGGCCACCATCGCGGTCACGCCCGTGGGTGGYGAGCCGGCCGTGCTCGGCAAGCTGATCGCGTCGGACGCTACGCGCTACAGCAAGATCGTGAAGGAGTTCGGCATCCAGGCCGACTGAGCCTCGCCGCTGCCGATGCGGCGTGGAACACGGGCCCGCCTTGCGCGGGCCCGTTTGCGTCAGCGCTGGCCGAAGCTGGCGCCGAAGAACAGGTCCTTGTACTCGCGCGGCTGCGAGCGCCAGTATTGCCTGGGCGCGTGGACCTGCGCGCCGAGCTTCGCCGCCGCGTGCCATGGCCAGCGCGGATCGTAGAGCATGGCGCGCGCCAGCGAGACCACATCCGCCTCGCCGTTGGCGATGATGGCCTCGGCCTGCTCGGGTTCGGTGATCAGGCCCACCGCGATGGTCGGCAAGCCCACTTCGGCCTTGACCCSCTGCGCGTAGGGAACCTGGTAGCCCGGTCCGAGCTTGATGGCCTGCTGCGGCGAAACGCCGCCGGTGGTCACGTGGATGGCCGCGCAGCCGCGCGCCTTGAGCGCCCTGGACAGCGCCACGGTGCCGTCGATATCCCAGCCGCCCGGCACCCAGTCCGTGGCGGAGATGCGTACCCACACCGGCTTGTCGGCCGGAAACGCGGCGCGCACGGCGTCGAACACTTCGAGCGGGAAGCGCATGCGGTTTTCCAGGCTGCCGCCGTATTCGTCGTCGCGCTTGTTGGCCAGCGGCGAGAGGAACTGGTGCAGCAGGTAGCCGTGCGCGGCGTGGATCTCGATGCCGTCGAGGCCAAGGCGCGCGGCACGCTGCGCGGCGGCCACGAAGTCTTGCCGGATCTTGTCCATGCCGGCGCGGTCGAGCGCCTGCGGCGGATCTTCACCCTCGGCGTGCGGCACCGCGGATGGCGCCAGCGTCTTCCAGCCACGCGGCTCGTCGGGACGGATCTGGCTGCCGCCATCCCACGGCGCCTGGCTCGACGCCTTGCGCCCGGCATGGGAAATCTGGATGGCAATGGCGATCGGCGCGTGCGCTCGGGCCGCGGCAATCACCTTGCCCAGCGCGGCTTCGTTGGCATCCGAGTAGAGGCCCAGGTCCTGCGGCGTGATGCGCCCTTCCGGCGATACCGCCGAGGCCTCGATGATCAGCAGCCCCGCGCCGGACAGCGCGAGCTGGCCGAGATGGATCATGTGCCAGTCGCCGGCCGATCCGTCWTGCGCCGAGTACTGGCACATGGGTGCAATGGCGATGCGGTTTTCGAGCCGCAGGTTTCCGATCGAAAGCGGCTGGAACAATTGACTCTGGCTCATGGGGCACGGCTCCTTGCGGTCTGTGGCATGCGCGGCAGGCGCCGCACGCGCGTCTCGGGCGTCCCGGCCATTCTAGAACGGCTGCGTTTTCCGCGTCGGCGCGCGAAGCAGATGCTGCCGCTATGGCGCGCGCCCCGCGCCGGGCAGAGGCGGCAGGCCCAGCATGCCGAGCACCGGCCTGACCGCGCCCTCGAGCAGCGCGCGCTGCGGATTGATCCGCGCCAGCACGCGCACGCCGAGCAGCACCGCCAGCAGCTGGGTCGCGGCATCCTCGGCCGGCAGCACCTGCGGGACCTCGCCACTGGCTTGCCCCGCCGTCATGCAGCGCTGGAAGAAACGCTTGAGCTGGTCCAGCTCGGCGACGATGGCGCGCTGCAGTTCCTCGTCCTCGGGCRTCGACTCCACCGCCGCGTTGACCAGCATGCAGCCGCGATGGTGCTCGTCGGCGAGCGAGCGCTCGACGATCTCGCCGAAGAAGGCGGCAATCGCATGGCCCGGCGGCAACGCCGACTCCAGCCGGTCGATCCGGTCATGCAAGGTCTTGCCCAGGTAGTGTTCCAGCGCGCGCCGGTATAGACCGCGCTTGTCGCCGAAGGCGTTGTAGAGGCTGGGCTGCGTCAGGCCAGTCAGCCGCACCAGGTCGCGCGTGGAGGTGGCCTCGAAACCCTTGGCCCAGAAGGCATCTCCGGCGGCGTCCAGTACCTGCTGCTCATCGAATCCGCGCGGTCGCGCCATGGTGGTTCCTTGCCGTGTGATCAGGTGACGTGGTTTGCATCTGGGAACGAAGGGAATGACGTTTTCTATCGTTCGCAACAGAACGATTATATATCGATTGATACATAACACAAGACGGCCGCCCTGTCTGCCGGGTGCCCGGGCGAAGCCGCTGTTTGATCAAATGATCGAAAGCCGGTCCCGGGCGGCATGCTGCGGCGTGCGTCGGCGTGCGTCCGGGCGGGGCGACGCAGTGGCCGCGTGGTGCACTACGCCGGACTGGCGCATGGCTGGCGCAGCGGCCCCGTCGAAGAACTGGCCCCGGACCGGTTCGCCGCCGGCGGCGGCATCGAAGTCAAGGCCGTGCCGCTGAGCGCGGACATCGGCGAAGAAGCCGTCCGGCGCGCCCGCTCGCGCCTGGGCGAAGACCGCTACCGGCTGCTGACCAACAACTGCGAGCACTTCTGCTCGTGGTGCCTCTACGGCGAGAGCCACAGCGAACAAGTGCAGCGATGCCTGGCGCGTCCGCTGATGGCGCTGCGGCTGCTGGGTGCCATCGCCGCGACGTGGTGCCGCGGCCTGCGGGCCGCGCGCCCCGATGCCGTCGCCATGCCCGCCTGATGCCCGCCTGATGCCCGCCTGTTAGCGCGCGCCGCTCAGGCCATATGGGTGGCGCCCGGCTGGGCGCTGCGCTCGCCCGCCGTGACGTGGGCGATGGCGTCGAGCACTTCGCTCACTTCCGGCACCACGCCTTTCGCGCCGACGGACACCGACTGCCCCGGCGTGCTGATGCCGAAATGCTGGCTGTCGGTCACGGTAAACAGCATGACCGAGGGCTTGCCCAGCGCATCCGCCAGATGGACGAAACCCGTGTCCGTGCCGACCACCAGGGCCGCGGCATCGACGCGTTGCGCGCATTCGGTGATGGTCATGCGCGGCAGCACCTCCGCGCCCGGGATTTCCGCGGCCAGTGCTTCGGATTCCGCGCGCTCGGCCGGCGACCCCCACGGCAGCTGGATCTTGTAGCCGCGGCCCGCCAGTTCCCGGCCCACGGCAATCCACCGTTGCGCCGGCCATTTCTTGGCCTCGACCGAGGTGGCATGGAAGAGCATCGCGCGCGCAATGCCGTCAGCGTTCAGCGGCGTGGCGGGCGCGGGCACGCGCAAGGCATAGTGCTCGGCGGCATCGATCGGGTATCCCAGCGCGTTGGCGACCACCATGCGCATCTTGTAGCGCGCCGTGGCATCGCCATGCGGCCCGAAGATCTGCGTATAGGCAAAGACGGCGCGCGCCTCGCCGAGGTATTCGGCCGCGTAGCCGAGCCGGCGGCGCGAGCGCGCAAGCCAGGCCACGATGGCGCTCTTGTAGACGCCATGCACGTCCACCACCACGTCGTACTTTTCCCGGCGCAGCTGCCAGAGCGCGCCGATGATGGCACGCAGGTCGGCCCAGCTGCGCGACTTCTTGAAGCCGCGCAGCGGCGGTGCGATCACGCGATCCACGTCCACGGCCCAGCGCGGGATATCCGCGCAGGAAGCGTCCGCCACCCAGTCGATCTTGGCCTCGGGGTAGGCGCGGCGCAGGTCGGACACCAACGGCAATGTGTGGACCATGTCACCCAGCGAGGTGATCTTGATGACGAGAATGCGTTTCATGGGCGGTTCGGATAGCGGAGGAACGGGCCGGGAGCCGGCGAGGCCGTAGTATGCACCAGCACCCCAGCCGGCGCACCCCCGCGGCGGGCGCCCGGTCGCCCGGCCTAAGCCCAGACCGCCGGGCTCGCCACCACCGTGGCAAAACGGTCGTTCAGCGCGACCAGCGCCCCCCGGTGGACCTCGTGGGCCGCAAGCGGCGCGCCGCCCAGAGGATCGGGCAGGTCACGCGTGGCGCAGGCCGAGGCGACCACGGTCGTGCGATAGCCGTGGTCGAGTGCCGAGCGCACCGTGGCGCTGATGCACATATGGGTCTGGAAGCCGCCCACGATCAGCTCCTTGCGCCCGAGCCTTTCCAGCAGCGCCGCCAGCGTGGTGCCGGCGAAACTGTTCGGCAGGCTCTTGACCACGGTGTGCTCGCCCGCGCCCGGCTCGAGCCCTTCGATGATCGCAGCATAAGGACCTTCCGGATCGAAAGCGCCGCCGCTGCCGGGCCGTCCGTGATGCACCACGTGCACCACAGGGCTGCCGTGGCGCCGCGCCAGCGCCAGCAGATCGGCGCAGGCAGCGGTGGCGGCAGGCATGCCGGTCAGCGGCAGCTTGCCGTCCACATACTCGCGCTGGTGGTCCACCAGCACCAGCGTGGCGGCCTCCCAGGCCGAAGGGGCGCGGCTGGCGCCGGCAAGGTCGAGCAGGGTAAAGGGGGTGGACATCGTGACTCCTTTCTTGCGTGCAGTGTGCAGATGGCGGCCCCGCCGGGGCCGGCAGGCGCCGTCCTGGCGTCTACCGTGCAGGCGATGATAGGCCGCGCTATCCTGTTCGGCAATTCTCAATCCGCTCACATTCACTGTGCAAAAACGTTCACTGCATTGGGACGACCTGCTGACCTTGTCCACGCTGATCCGTACCGGCAACTACTCGGCCTGCGCGCGCGAACTGGGTGTGACGCACGCCACCGCAATCCGTCGCATCCGGCGGCTGGAGAGCGCGCTCGGCAAACCGGTGGCGACGCGCACCGAAGGCGCTTTCGCCCTGTCGGCCGCCGGGCGCGCGGCGCTGGCGGCAGCGCAGCAGATGGAAAATTCGGCCGAGCGCCTGCTGCGCGAGGTGGAGGATGCGGGCGCGGGCGTCTCCGGCGTGGTCAGCATCGCCTGCACGGCGGCGCTCGGCAGTCACTTCCTCACCCCGCGTTTGTCCACGCTGTACCGCGCCCACCCGCAGCTCGAAGTCAGGCTGGAGACGGACAACCGCATCGCCAGCCTGGCGCGGCGGCGCGCGCACCTGGCGGTACGGCTGGCGCGGCCGCAGGAACACGACGTGATTGCGCAACGCGCGGGCAGCATGGGATTCGGCCTCTATGCGCCGGCGCGGGCGGCCGATGCGGGACCCTGGCCGCAAGCCGAGCTCGCGGCCGCGCCGCTATGCGGGCTGCTCGACGAAGGGCTTGCGCTGCCGGAATCGGAATGGACGCACAGGGCCGCCGCGCGTACCGGTTTCCAGTCGAACAATATGCTGGCGGTGCACGAGGCGATCTGCAGCGGGCTTGGCATCGGGCTGTTGCCGCACTACCTGGCGCGCGGCGATGCGCGGCTGGCGCTGGTGCGCGAAGTGCCCGAAGTGGTGCGGGAGATATGGCTGGCCTATCCGCAGGAGTTTCGCGGCGCGTCGCGCTTCCGGCCGGTGATCGAGTGGCTTGCGCACACGCTTGAGACCTGCCCCTGAGATG
This sequence comes from Cupriavidus sp. 05N40, assembly GCF_056397305.1. Taxonomy (NCBI): domain Bacteria; kingdom Pseudomonadati; phylum Pseudomonadota; class Betaproteobacteria; order Burkholderiales; family Burkholderiaceae; genus Cupriavidus; species Cupriavidus sp. 05N40. The sequence continues at coordinate 1,784 of NZ_JBFTND010000089.1, read as the reverse complement.
ACGGGCCAAAGCAAACGCCCGCCATGCGGCGGGCGTTTGCTTCGTCGGGACCGCGCGCTCAGGCAGGCATGGCTTGCGCGCCGCGGGCGGACCCCGGGGCGGCTACCGAAGCGGTCAGCAGGTCGGCCGCGGCCTCGATCCGCTGCGGTGCGCCGAACAGCCGCGCCACCACAAGTCCGCTCTGCAGCGCACCGAGCACAGCCTGCGCCATCGATTGCGCCGATATCGCGGCAGCCGTCTGCTGCGTGGCGTACACGCTCTCGAACAGGCGCGTGAGCCAGGATTCGTTCACGCGATAGTACTCCTTGAGCACCCGGTGCACGGGTTCCGGCAACATCAGCGCCTCGGTCGACAGCATGCCGACCAGGCAGATGCCGTCGCCGCCCGCCGAATCCAGCCACGGCTTCAGGAATTCGCGCGCCTGCGCTTCCGGCGGCAGGGCCGCGTCGATGTGGCGCACGCGTTCGCACACGCGGGCGCTGTATTCCGTCACGGCAGCCTCGACCAGGTCTTCCTTGGACGGGAAGTGGTAGTGGATGCTGGAGGTCTTCACACCCACTCGCTCGGCCAGGTCACGATAACTGAAGCCATTGAAACCCCGCTGACCGACCAGCACCAGCGTGTGCTCGAGCAGTTGTTCGCGTACGGATCGGGTTGTCATATGGCATGCATCCGCATTTCGGCGGACCCTCTTGACGTCGTTCAGAACAAAAACAGATCACACGGCGAAGGGACCGGAAACGCCGGCCGTTCGCCGCGTGCCCCGCTCCCGACTGCGGAAGCGGGCACCTTGACTTCGCTCAGGCGTTGGCGCCTTCGGTGAAGACATCGAACTTGCCGGTGCGGGCGCCATCGGTGAAGGCATCGCGGTTGCCGCTGCGCGCGCCATCGGTATAGCCGTCGCGGTTGCTGATGCGCGCCGGGCTGGCCGATACGCCGACGCGGTCCAGGCCGGCCACGATACGGGCGCCGTCGGTGTACGGGTCGAACTTGCCTACGCGGGCGCCATCGGTGAASGCGTCGCGGTTGCCGTTGCGGGCGCCRTCGGTGAAGGCGTCGCGGCTGCCGTTGCGCGCCGGGCTGGCCGACACGCCGACGCGGTCCAGGCCGGCCACGATACGGGCACCTTCGGTGTACGGGTCGAACTTGCCGGTGCGGGCGCCGTCGGTGAAGGCGTCGCGGTTGCCGTTGCGGGCGCCGTCGGTAAAGGCATCGCGGCTGCCGTTGCGCGCCGGGCTGGCCGACACGCCGACGCGGTCCAGGCCGGCCACGATACGGGCACCTTCGGTGTACGGGTCGAACTTGCCGGTGCGGGCACCGTCGGTAAAGGCATCGCGGTTGCCGGTGCGGGCGCCGTCGGTGAAGGCATCGCGGCTGCCGTTGCGGGCGCCGTCGGTGAAAGCGTTGCGGGCGTCGGTGCGGAACACATAGCCGTACTTGTCACCGGCGAAGCTGCTGTCCTTGGGGCCCGAGGCTTGTGCCTGGCCGGCAGCGAAAGCGGCGGCAAGGGTAGCGGCGGTGATGAGGGTCTTGGCGATGAGCTTGGCGTTCATGATGTTCTCCATTTCACTTTGAGGATCCGCGCTTGGGGCGGACATCGAATCGGTAAGGCGCTCTGGAGTCCTTCGCTTCCCCTGGCTGTTATCTACTAGTAGATAGACTGTCTGGCCAAAAAAAACGGGGTGTCCCCGGTACTGCGCTGGATCCTCTTTCCTGCTTCAGCTTTCTTGCTGGGGCGGAGCAGTGGCTTCCATGAGCAGAATATTATCTACTGGTAGATAGAT
>NZ_JBFTND010000088.1:0-40742 GCF_056397305.1 Cupriavidus sp. 05N40 | reverse complement strand
GTTGTCGGCGGCGGTGTGGTCGGTGTTCCTCGCCTTGCTCCTGCGCAGCATCAGGCCGGCATGGCGCGACGGCGGCTTCATGCTGGGGCTGTTGCTCGCGGCGCTGATCTGCCTGAGCCGCGTGATGCTCGCCGCGCATACCCCGACCGAAGTGATCGCGGGATGGCTGCTGGGCGGCACGATCGGAGGCTGGGTGCTGCGCGCATGCGCCGCCGCGCCCCGGCGGCTCGGCAATGGCGTGATCGCCGGGGTTGCACTACTCGGCTTGTGCACGGTTGCCTATGGACGCCATGCCCCTTTCGAGCAGATCATCTGGCACTACTCACCGTACTACGCACCGGTGATTTGTCGTTAGGGAGGCTAGTGTGCCGCTTCTTCCCCGCCTGCTTGCCGGGCCCCAGCCGTGCCGCCGCCAGCGCGCCATGGCCAGACATGTCCCGTTCCCGTTTGCCGCCTGCCTGCTCCTGTTCGCCTTCACGGCGTGCGGAGGCGACCGCAGCGCCGACAAGGCCAAGCCCCAGGCCAACGGCAGCGCGCCGCCCGCCGCCGCGGCGGGCGTGACCGACAGCGGCATCCTCAATTGCGCCGCGCCCGCCGCCAGCACCGATGCCGCGCCGGACGGCGATACCCTCGAGGCCGATACGCCGGGCAGCGACGGCACGCGGTTGTTCCCCGCAGGCAGTACCTTCCAGCTCAGCGTCACGACGCGGTCCGCCGCCGCCGATGTCGTGAACTGGACCATCGCCGACACCTGGGGCCGCTCCCGCGCCAGCGGCCAGTTCCCCGTGATCGCCGGCCCGCGCGTATCGACGCTGGACTGCAAGTCGACCATTGCCGGCTACTTCGCCGTATCGGTGAGCCTGGCGTCGGCCGGCGGCGGCGTGCGTTCGCGCGGCACCCGTCCCAACGGCATCGCCACGTTCGGCGTGCTGCCCGATATCTCCGCGGTGCTGCCGGCGGCAAGCTACGCGCGCCAGGACCTGCACCGCTTCGGCGGACAGGGCACGTCCTACCTCGCGCCGGGGCAGACGTGCTGCGACGGCGACGGCTATCGCCCGCTCTATCCCGCGCTGGGTTTGTCCTGGGCCAACGACAACCGCAACTGGTACAAGATGGAGCCCAACGGTCCCAATACCTTCAACCCGGCCACCGACCAGCTCGCGTCCTATTTCAAGCCGGGCGACCTGATGCGGCTGATCCAGCTCGACGGCATTCCCGACTGGGCCAGCCCCGTCGCCGATACCACCCACCACGCCTATGCGCCGAAATCCCTGCCGGCCTACCAGGACTACATGACGCGCGTGGGACAGGAATCGAACACGGTGCGCACGCGCTATTTCCCGGCGCAGTCGGCCAACTACTACCAGGTGACCTGGGAGCCGGACTATGACGGCGGCCTGCCGTGGAAAGACACCGACGCAAACTTCGTGGCGATGTACCGCGCCACCTGGCAGGGCATCCATGCGGGCGATCCCAGCGCCGTGGTGATGGGCACCACCAACGCCTTCCTGCGGCAGAACTCCGTCTGGATCGAGCGCCTGGTGCCGCTCGGCATCGCACAGTACCTCGATGGCGTGACCGCGCATGGCTACTACGATGCGGGCACTTCGCCGTCGCATCCGCCAGAGCGGCTGGTGGGTGCCGCCAGCGCCGACGACGCCGCGAATGCCTTGCCGGCCTCCATGCGCGAACTGCGTCACGTGATGGCCACGCGCCTCAAGCGCGGCGCCAAGCTGTTCGTCACCGAGACCGGCATCAGCTATGACATCGGCTCGACCTACGGCCCCGACTACCCGACGCAGAACATCCTCTTCGCGCACGGTGCGGTGACGGCGCGCACGCACCTGATCATGCTGGGCGAAGGCGCGGACGTGAGCTTCGTGTTCTACGCCGCCGACGCACCGATCGAGCCTGGCTACGGCATCTTCTTCGACCTGGCCAGCGCGAGCGGCAGCTTCGGCACGTCGAGCATCAGCCCCAAGCCCGCGGCGCTGGCGGTGGCGGTGATGACCCGGCTGATCGACGGCACCAATACGCTGGGTCCGCTCAAGGCCTTGCCTGCCGGCGTCTACGGCTATGCATTCCAGCGCCTGGGCAGCAATAGCGTAGTGACCGCGCTGTGGACGCACAACAATGCGAACTGGAGCGCCTCCACCGGCTTCAGCGCGACCTATAGCGTGCCTTACACGCTGCAGGTGGATGCGCCCGGCACCAGCGGCAGCGTGGCGGTGCTGGACATGATGGGCAACGTATCGACGGTGCCCTACGCCAATGGCGTGCTCACGCTCACGCTGACGGAGGCGCCGATCTACGTCATCTCGGCGAACGCCACGGTGGCGCAGGCCGGCGTGACCACGCCGGAGGGATATATCGCGCAATAGGGCGGGCGAGCCCGGCGCGGCGCCATCGGCAAGCGCCCGGCGTGGTTGCGTCGCCGCGGCAAGTCTGCCACCTGCGCCGCACGGCGGCTGCGATGGCACCGCCAGGGTGAGCGGCGCGGAGGGAAGAGAGGAACCGAGGAACGGATGGAAGCGGGCTGCGCGCCGAACGGCTGCGCATGCCTGTGCGGCGCGCAATGCGCAGCCATGCGAGATGCCGGCTGGCTATTTGTTGGCTATTTACTGGCTATTTGTCCCGGGCTTCGAACAGCGCGGTGACGTTCTTGGTCAGCACCAGCAGCGTGGCGGCTTCGGCCAGCGCCTGTTCCTTGCGGCGCAGCTCGCGCTCCAGCTCGCGGATCCTGCGCTGGTCCTGCTCGTGCAGGCGCCGCACGGCGCCCATGCCGCGGCTGTCCGACAGCGCCGCGGCGGCGCTGCGGCGCCAGTATTCCAGCTCGAGCGGGTCGACCGAGTTTTCGCGGCACCAGGCGGACTTCTGCAGCTCGCCCATGGCGCCGGTGGCCAGCACGGCTTCGAGCCGGGCTTCGCCGGCCGCAGCCGGGTCGGCCGACGGCATGGCCATGGCATCGGCGCGCCACCGCCCGAGTGCTGCCAACGAGATATGCATCTCGGTCGCGACCTGCTCGACGCTGGCATTCTCGGGAGGCAGCATCCGCGCTACCGCGAGATCCTTGATGGCCTGAGCATACCTAGCCACTGTGGTTCACCCTGTTTCTCCGTGCGACGGTATCCGGTGCGCTAGGCGGCGTGCTGTTCGCCGGGTTGCAGCGCCGGCTGGCCGCGCCGGTTGGCCGGGAAAAGTGCGTCCCGGATGCGCAAGAACGGAAATTCGATGGCCCGCGTGGCGGCATAGCCGACCAGGATGGCGACTGCGAACTGCACCACCAGCGCCAGGCCCCATAGCGGGATCGCCGGTACGCCGAACGCCGTTGCCTTGCGGATAAAGATCTCGCCGGGCGCCAGCGCCACCGAGTGCCACAGGTAGATCCCGTAGGAGTACACGCCGATCCACGCCACCGCGCGGTACAGCCGTGCGCTGCGCAGCGTGCCGGAATACTCGAGCACGAGCACGATCAGCGCGGCAAAGCCGATCGACTGGATGGTGTAGCCGATGGTTTCCTCCAGCACCAGGTTCCGCTGCAGCACCACCAGCCATACCACCGTGGCCGCGACGACCGATACCAGCACCAGCTTCCGGCTCGCTATGCGGCGGTACAGCTCGGGCTTCATCCAGTAGATCGTGGCCAGCATCACGCCGTACAGCAGGCTGTCGATGCGGTATTGCGTGTAGGCCGAAGCGCCCTCGAGGTCGCCGCTGGCCACCGCGAAGCAGCGTGCCGCCAGCACCACCACGCACAGCGCCGCCGTCACCCACAGGATGGTGCCGGCGCGCAGGCTCCAGCGCGCCACCAGCAGCAGCACCGCGGGCAGGAACAGGTAGAAGTGCTCCTCGACGGCAAGGCTCCAGGTCTGCGCGATGGAGCTGCCGAAATAGTTCTGCAAGTGCGTCAGGTTCTGGTACAGGAAGGAGCTGGTCGGGTGCCTGCCCGCGAGCACGTGGAACAGGATCAGTGCGTAGTACGCCGGCCAGATCTTGAAGATGCGGCGGATGATGAAGCGCCGCGCATCCACCTGCCCGCGCTGCGCATACTGGCGCAGCAGCAGCCCGCCGACGAGGAAGCCGCTCAGCGTAAAGAAGAGGTTGACGCCCTCGCGGCCGAAGTTCTTGAGCGGGTACTCGAGCAGCGCGATCCACTGGCTGCYGGTCGCGACCGTGTGGAAGTGCATCCCCATCACGGCAATGATGGCCAGCCCGCGAACGAAATCCAGCTCTATCGAGCGGTTTCCTATGTGCTTGCCGTGGGTGGCCGGGTTTTCCATATTGTTCTCCTCCAAGGGCGCTTCCGAAATGGTCCCGGCGGTGGTCCCGGCGCTGGTTCCGGCGGCCCCCGGCGCGGCCAGGGTGCGGGCGGCGCCTGGCTGGCCGCTGGCCACCTGGCCCGGCGTGCTGTACGCGCCAGGCTTACCGCTCGCCGTGCGTGCCAGGTTCACCTGGCGTACTGAAGCGCTTGCGGATAAACCGGCACGGATTGCCGCCGTAGATGCCTTCGGGCTCCAGCGAGCAATGCACCACCGACAGCGGCGTGACCACCGCCGAGCGCCCGATCGTGATGCCCTTCTGGACCACGCACCTGGCGGTGATCCACACGCCATCCTCGATCACGATCGGTGCGACCTGCAGGTCCATGCTGCCGTCCACTTCGTGCGAGCCGGCCGTGAGGAAGCTGCCTTGCGAGATGCACACGTTCGAGCCGATGCGGATCGGCGCCTGGTTGTAGATCCAGACGTCCACGCCGAACCAGCAACTGTCGCCGACCTCCAGGTTCCACGGCGACTTGACGCGAATCGGATGGACCAGCCGGCAGTGCCTTCCGATGCGCGCGCCGAACAGCCGCAGCAGGCCGGCGCGCAGGCCGGAAAATGGCATCAGCTTGTTGTTGATGATGAGCGCCTCGATCACGAACCAGATCGCCTCGACCAGCTGGCTGCGGCGGCGGACATAGTTGCCTTTGCCGGCGAGGTCGAGATCGATGACTCGGCCACCGGCGCGGCCTGCGTATGCCTGGCGGCTACCGTCGCGCACATCCGCTGCGCCGGCTTCGCGGCGCTTGGCCGCCCGATCCAGGTAATCTGCGTAAGCTTCGGTTTTCATGTCCGGCCCTTCGTGCTTCGCGTTCCGCTGGCGATTTCATTCATTTCGTTCCTGTCGGGAAAATTATCGAACGTGAAAACGCGGGCGCACCGCTATTTGGCCGGATTGGCCTCTGGCAAGGGGCGTTTTGGCGGCATCGCACTACGGCGCGCGGGTCGCGGGCCTCAGATGGCCGCGCGGCGCAGCGTCTGCTTGAATTCGCTCAGGGTGTTATGCGCCAGCAGGTGGGCGCGCGGTGGCCCTTGCGCAGGTACCGCCGGCTGCATTGCGCGCGCAGGCGAGGCGAGCTGGTCGAGAGCGCGCCCGATGGCCGCGACGGAGAGATCCTCCAGCACCGGCCCGAGTTCGCGGCCGTGGCAGAACCAGCCGATCAGCCCGTCGGCCGTGGCGATGACAGGCTTGCCGGCGCGGTAAGCCTGCACCAGCACTCCGCTCATGCCGTAGTGCCCCTTGTAGCCGAGCCATACCGCGTCGCAGGCGCAAAACAGGGCGGCTTCTTCCTCGTCGGTAATGAAGCGGTCCAGGATGAGCGGCGGAGGCAGCAATGCAGGCGCGGCCTCGCTCAGGAATGCGCGCATCTGCGCATCCTGCTGTCCCGCCACCACCAGGGCCGGCGCATGCGGGCGGCCCGCCAGCGCCGCCACCAGTTCGCAGATGCCCTTGCGCTCGGTGATGGCACCGTAGACCAGCAGGTGCGCGCCTTCGCCCAGCCCGAAGCGCGCCCTGGCCGCGGCGGGATCGGCCGGGAGGGCATCCGGACACGGGTCGGCAAGATAGGCGACGCAGGCAATCGAGGCGACATCCTGCGTGCGCCCGCCGGCGCGCGCGCACCATTGCGGCAGCGTCGGGTCGATCGACAGGAGCGTCTTCATGCCGCCGGTGCCGAGCGCGCGCCGGAACAGCCAGGTCTTGACCGCGTTGACCAGCGGCCGCCTGGGCGCCTTCACGCCCACCTTGCTGTGATGGAAGTTCGCGCGCATCGTGATGCCGACCCAGGGCACGGCGCCGAACGGCGAGCCCAGCAGCGGCAATATATAGAGGAAGTAGTCGGCATAGGGCACGACCACCAGCGAGGCGGCGCGCTCGGCGCTGGCGATGCGGAACGCGTGGCGGAACATGCGCCAGAAGCGCACATAGGCGATGCGGCCCAGGCCGTCGCCCGCCGCGGCCGGCGCCGGCACGAACAGGAGCGTGGTGTGCGGCTGGGGGCTGTCGAGCAGCCGCCGTGCGAGAGGGTGATCGCGGTTTGACGGATCGGTCGCTACCATGCAGTGATACCCGGCTTCGCGGTAAGCCTGCATCGCCCATTCGACATAGCGCCAGCGGTGCCCGGTAAAGTCGTGCTCGATGATCAGTGCGGTCGGGTCGGGCATGGCGTATCCAGGCCCGGCGCGGGCCGCCGTGCTGCAGGTTGCGAAAGACTCGTCCTTTTCACATTAGCACCGTGCCTGCCGCGCCAGCCGCCAATATGTGGCCACGCCTGGCGGAAAAGGACTGGGCCGGCGCGGCCGGGACGCAAGCTCGCGCCGGCGCGCTTGTCCACATGGTCATCGCCTTGGTGACGGATTAACGCTATGCCATGGCGATTCCCGCCTGCACGGCTACGGTAGATTGGGTCGCATGGCTCGCAATAGCCACCGGCGCGGCGCGTGACCATCTTTGTGCGCGTCGTCGCCGCCACCGCTGTCGCCACGGGACAACAGAGCAATATGGCCAGATCCCTGAAAGGTGTCGCATTCCTGCCACCGGGTAGCCTGGATGCGAGTTCGGCTGCGTGGGTGCTGGCGCAGCAGGTGCTGGTGCGCGGGCTGGTCGCCGTGAAGTTCCTCATGGTGGGGCGCATCCTCGGGCCGTCGGCCGTCGGCATCGCCGCGGTGGCGCTGCTGGCCGTGGCCATTGCCGAGGCCCTCAGCGACACGGGCCTGCCACAGGCCGTGGTGCAGGGCCAGCAGCCGCCCACGACCGACCAGCTCGGCGCGCTGTGGACCGTGCTGACCTGCCGCGGTGCGCTGGTGGCGTTGCTGCTGGCGGCGCTGGCGCCGGTGCTGCAGACGCAGTTCCACCTGGAGGGCGGCCTGCTGCCGCTGCTGATGGCCGCCGCGCTGCCGCTGCTGCGCGGGCTGGCCTCGCCGGCCTATTTCGTGGTCACGCGCGAGCGCGGCTTCCAGCAGATCGCCGGGGTCGAGGTGGCCGCCGCCGCCACCGACTGCGTGGTCGGCCTGGCCTGCGCGCTGGCCGGCGCCGGTGCCAGCGCCATCCTGATCGGCCTGCTGGCCGGCGAATCGCTCAAGAGCGCGCTGACCTGGCTGACCATGAAGCCCCGCCCGCCGCTGCGCCCGCGCTGGTCGGGCATCGGCCACTACATGGGATTCAGCCGCTGGATCTGGGCGGGCAGTGTGGTCAACCTGCTGCTCAACCAGTTCGACAAGGTCATCGTGGGCAAGCTGCTCGGGCCGGCCCAGCTCGGCGTGTACCAGATGTCGTCCAAGTTCGCGCAGATGCTGCTGGCCGACGCCGGGATCGCCATGTCGCAGTACCTGTTCCCCACCTTCGCCGCGCGCTTCCGCAAGCAGGACGGCTCCGACGCCACGCTGCTGCGGCGCTTCGTGCTGATCGGCGGCCTGGGGCTGGCCTGCGTGGTGGTGGTGCTGCGGCTGGTGGCGGAGCCGCTCTTCATGCTGATCCTGGGGCCGGCGTGGCTCGGCGCCGTGCCGCTGTTCCGCATCTTCACCATCTATATGGCGATCGGCGCGCTGATCGCCGTGCTGGTGGCGTACCTGCGGGCGGTGGGCCTGCCCAAGGCGGCCACGCAGGCCTCGGTGATCCAGATCGGCGTGCTGCTCGCCACGGTGCCCTTCGCCACGCACTACCGGGGCGCGATCGGCATTGCCTGGGCCATGACGCTGGGCCTGTCGTGCGCGGCCGGCTGGATGCTCTACCAGATACGCCGGCTACGGACAACGAGGAGGGCATGATGCGGATTCTCCATCTGGTGTTGACGCCGCGCCTGTCGGGCGCGGAGATGCTGGCCAAGGATCTGGCCATCCACCAGCAAGCCTATGGCGATACCGTGTGCGTGTCGGCGCTGATGCCGCAGCAGGACGATTTCCTGCCGCTGCGCGCCCAGCTCGACGCCGCCGGCGTGCGCTGCATGTTTCCCGACCAGCCGCGCCGCCTGCCCGGGCGCCTGTGGCACCTGCGCGGCGCGCTGCGCGCATACCAGCCCGACATCATCTTTGCCCACGCCACCATTCCGGCTTTCTATGCGCGCGCGCTGCCGTCGCGGGTGCCGGTGGTCTACGTGATGCACTCGGCCGCCAACGATTTCGAGAGCAAGCTGTTCCGCTGCGTCGAACGCCTGCTCTCCACGCGCGCCCGCGCGGTGATCGGCGTCTCGCAAGGGAACCTGCGCGACTACATCGGCGCGGTGGGCGAGCATCCGCTGATGGCGGTGATTCCCAACGGCGTGGACACCAGCCGTTTCTTCATCCACCCCGCGGCTACGCGCGAGGCGCCCGGCGACGCGCGCGCGCCGCTGGTGGTGCAGGTTGGGCGCTACGCGGCGATCAAGAACCAGCTGCAGACCGTGCTTGCGTTCCGCGAAGCGCTGCAGAGCGTGCCCGGCGCGCGGCTGGAAATGTATGGCGTGATCGAGGACCCGGCTTACTACGCCGAGGTCTGCGCGCTGGTGTCCAGCCTGGGGCTGGTCGACAGGGTCTGGGTCAACGGGCCGCAGAACAACGTGCCGGAGCTGCTGGCGGCGGCGAGCGTGTTCGCCATGCCGTCGGCCTCGGAGGCGCACAGCATCGCATTCCTGGAGGCGCTGGCCACGGGCGTGCCGGTGGTCGCCAGCGCCATTCCCGCCTTTGCCTTCGCACGGGACTACCCCGGCGTGCAGTTGCTCGATACCGGCGATGCCGCCGCGTATGGAGCGGCGCTGACGCGCGCGCTGGCGCAGCCGCGCGTGGCGCGCCCGCTCGACGGGCTGACGCTCAACGATACCGCCGGCCAGTACCGCCTCCTGGCGCGCAGGCTGCTGAGTTCGGCGTGACGCAGAGGTGGCAGAGGCGGGGCGCAGGTGTGATGGAGGCGTGGCGGAAGTGTGAGCGTGATGGCGCCTTGATACCAGGCAAGAGGGCGAGGGGAAAAAAGGAGGAGACATGGAACGCAAGCGCGTACTTGTATTGAGCCCGCATGCTGATGACGCCGAACTGGGCGTCGGCGGGTACCTGGCGCGGGTCGTCGACGCCGGCGGCGAAGTCCTGGTGGCCCTGGCGACGGCCGGCACCAGCCGTTCGCTGAACCTCGGGCGCGAAGTGAGCGAGCGCGAGCGGCTCGGGGAGTTCCTGGAGTCGATGAAGGTGCTGGGCGTGCAGGCAACCGAGATCCTGACCACCGGCTTCGATGGCGCGCTCGACGCCGTGCCGCGCGCGCAGATGATCCACCGCCTCGACATGTTGCAGAACCGCTTCGAACCCGACGAGGTGTTGATCCCGCTGGCCTCCTCGCACCAGGACCATCGCTACTGCTGGGAAGTCGGCCTCGCGGCTACGCGCCCGAGCCGCGCCAAGCATGCGCCTGGCCTAGTGGCCGCCTATGAGTATCCGGCGACTTGCTGGGGTGGCGGCGGCATCGTGAGCGTGGCTGGCGGCACCCTCTATATCGATGTGAGCACGACATGGCAGCGCAAGATCGATGCGCTGCGCCAGCACGTCTCGCAGATCCACGAAGGGGCCGGCCATCTGGTCGGGGTGGAAGGCGTCACCGCGCTGGCGCAGTGGCGCGGCGCCGAGTCCGGCTTCCCACTGGCCGAGGTATTGCACGTCCTGCGCATGCGCTGGGGCGCCTGACCGGCCCCGGCGGGCTGCCCGCAGGGCAGGTCGTTCCGGCCGCGCCGGAGGGCCTGCCCGTGCCTCGTCCGTCGTTCTCCTGAGTTCCATTCTCACGCTGCCGCCGCGCGAACCCGTGCGCGCCGCCGCTTGCGCGCGCCGGCGCTCGCACGCGGCGCATGCGCCATTTTCACCGCCGCGCCGGATGAAAGGCGCCGTAACAATAGAAGAATCTCGCGAACTGCGCATGTGGCTCAATCGGGATCGGATGCGACATATTAATTATTTTTTCTTAATTTTATTATTTGTAAAAAACTACAAAATGGCATTTCCGTCCGTGCGAAATTAATTGTAAGCAAAAGTTAATGTTATGACTATTGCCGTCCATGCACTTTAATAGGACCTTATGTTCGCTGGCACGCATTGTTTTTTCTGCGAAATTTGCTGCTTAGCAACATGGTGCCTACAGTGCAAGAACCTCATCCGGCGCCGTATTACAGCGGTTATGCGGGCCAGATTCTTGCTGGTGTAGTGGGAGGCGCATCCGATTTTTCAGGGATTTTTCTGATAGACGGATGCCTTCCGCCAACATCTCGCTACTTTCCGACACCGTCATATTCCTAGGGTTTCGGGATGGCTACGATGCAACGCAACACCAATTAAATATTCTCGCGGAAACGGTTCATCAATTCTTTGGGGGGAGAATCATGCCCTATGCGCAACTCGAACCGGCGACGGTTAGTTGGCTCAGTTCCTCGCTTAGCACTTCCATAAACCGTTCCAAGTGCGCCGTGCGTCGCGTTGGCATTCTCCTGTTCGACGGATTCTCCTTATTGGGGGCCGGGCTGGTGGCGGAACTGTTCCAGACCGCCAATGAATGCTCGGCCGCTGCTTCCGGAAAAGAGTCTGCCTACGACGTCCAGCTGCTTTCCGTCGATGGCGGGAGTGTCGCCTGCTCCGCCGCCATGCGGGTGTGGACGGACGGGCTCGATCCGCGTGAGTTCTCCGGCTTCGACGTCCTCTTCATCGCCGGCGGCGCGGGTGCGCGCAACGCCGCCGCCGACGAGCGGCTGCTGCGCTGGTTGCGCGTGGTGTCGCCCAGGACGGCAACCGTCAGGCCGATCGCCGAAGGGCGCGCGGTGCTGGCCGCGGCTGGCATCCTCAAGTCGCAGGGTGGCGAGCACAGCAACGTGATCTATGGCCTGCACAGCGCCGACGAGTCCGGCGAGCAGTACGAACTGGTGCGCAGCGCGCTGACGCTGATCAAGCGCGACCTGGGCCTGGACGTGGCGCGCGCGGTGGGCAGCCGCGTGATGCCGGCGTGGACCGCCCGCCTGATGCCACGGCTTGCCGACACCGGCACCACCAGCGTGGGCGACAAGATCCGCAGCGCCGCACGATGGCTCCACGAGCACTGCGAGCAGCAGATCTCCGTGTCCGACGCGGCCCAGGTGGCGACCATGAGCGAACGCAATTTCCTGCGACGCTTCAAGCTCGAAATGGGCGTGACGCCTTCTGACTACCTCCTGCACGCACGGCTCGACACCGCCTGCAGCTTCCTCGCCGAGACCGAGTTGCCGGTCGACAAGGTGGCAAGGCGCTGCGGCATGGGCAATGGCGACAGGCTGGCAAAGATCTTCCGCAAGCGCATGTCGATCTCGCCCACCGAGTACCGCCAGCGCAGCAAGTCCGGTGCCGCGGAAGCGGAGCAATGAGATGCGGGGAACCTGGCAGCAGCACAGGGCACAGCGCAGGCGCCATCGCTGCGTGTGCGCGCTGCTGCATCGGCTGGCGGCCGCCACGCACGGCGGCGCACAGCCAGGCGCAACGGGAGCACGGCTCCACTTGAAGGAGGACCGGGATATGTCGAATACGCTCGTGGAAGGCGATGCCGCGCACTTGTCGGCGCAAGCGCAGGTGCCGGATACTGCCGCGCGCTTGCGCATCACCCCGGTCGTGCTGGCGGGTGGCGCCGGTACCCGGCTGTGGCCGTTGTCGCGGGAGCACTTTCCCAAGCAGCTGATCGACCTGGTCGGCCCGGATTCGCTGCTGCAGGCCACCGTGCGCCGCATGCAAGGCTTCACGGGCAGGCATCCGGTGGAATCCACCGCCATCATCGTCTGCGGCGACGAGCACCGTTTTGTCACCGCGGAGCAATTGCAGGCCAGCGGCATGGAAGGCCGGCTGGTGGTGGAGCCGGTGCGGCGCAATACCGCGCCCGCGCTGACCCTGGCCGCGGCGCTGGCCTATGCCGGCGGCGAAGACGCGATCCTGGTGGTGATGCCGGCGGATCACGCCATCCCCGATACCGGCGCATTCCATCGCACGCTGGCGCTCGCCGCCGTCCACGCGGAGCAGGGCGCCATCGTCACGCTGGGCGTGCCGCCCACGCGCCCGGATACCGGCTACGGCTATATCAAGCTCGGCGAGCCGTTGCAGGACGGGGTGCGCCGCATGGAGCGCTTCGTCGAAAAGCCCGCGGTGGAACTGGCCACGCAATACGTGGCCAGCGGCAACTACTGGTGGAACAGCGGCATCTTCGTGGTGCGCGCAACGGTCTGGCTGAAAGCCATCGAGGTCCTGCATCCGGCCATCCACGAGATGTGCGTCGCCGCCGCCGCGGAAGGCGAGCAGGACGGCCAGTTCTTCCGGCCCTGCGCCAGGCAGTTCCTGCTGAGCCCGTCGGACTCGATCGACTATGCCGTGATGGAGCGGCTCGACAGCGCCGAGGCGCCCTGCCATGGCGTGGTGGTGCCCCTGGAGGCCGGGTGGTCCGATCTGGGCTCATGGGACGCGGTGTGGGACGCCATGGACAAGGATACGTCCGGCAATGCCGCGCGCGGCCGCGTGGTGTTCGAGGGGGCGCACTCCAGCTATGTGCACTCCGACGGCCGGCTGGTGGCCTGCGTGGGCACCAGCAATATCGTGGTGGTCGAGACCGCCGATGCGGTGCTCGTGGTGGACCGCTCGCACGTGCAGGACGTCAAGGACGTGGTTGCGCGCATGAAGATCCTGCACGCGCCGGAGGCCGATGCCCACCGCAAGGTGCGGCGCCCCTGGGGCTTCTACGACTCGATCGAGCACGGCGACCGCTTCCAGGTCAAGCGCATCGTGGTGCAGCCGGGTGCGCGCTTGTCGCTGCAGTTGCATCACCACCGCGCGGAGCACTGGGTGGTGGTCAGCGGCACCGCGCTGGTGGTGCGCGGAGATGAGAAGTTCCTGCTCAGCGAGAACCAGTCCACCTTCATTCCGCTGGGCGTGCTTCACCGCCTGGAGAACCCCGGGAAGCTGCCGCTGGAAATCATCGAGGTGCAGTCGGGCGGCTATCTCGGCGAAGACGACATCGTGCGTGTCGACGACACCTACGGGCGCTGCGCCTGACGGTCCCGCCCGGACGGCGGGCGCCGCAAGGCCGGTGCGAGCGGCCAGTGCGGGGCGAACAGCGAGGAAGGGAAGAGCGGGAAAAGAGGGAAAAGAGGGAAAAGGGACAAGCGGGCCAGGCGGGAAGAAACACGGAAACACGGGCAACAGATGCAACTGAGACGGCGGCACGGCGCGGGGCGGGGGTAGTTTCGGGCAAGGCAGGAAGGCACCGGGAGAGGGGAACATGCTGAAGATCGAAGGCTTGCTGGCACGCATGCTGGATGTCGCGCTGGTGTTCGCGGGAGCGGCCATCGCCTCGCACATCCGCTTCGACGAGATGGCGCAGCGCACCTTCTACGATGTCTTCCTCGCGCTGTCGGTGGCCTTCACGCTGGCATTGTTTCCCGCCTTCGGCATCTACGATTCCTGGCGCGGCCGCTCCAAGATCGGGCTGGCGGGGCACCTGGCGCTGGCGTGGCTGCTGGTGCAGCTGTGCGGCATCATGGTGCTGTTCTCCCTGCACCACGCCTCCATCGTCTCGCGGCTGTGGTTTGCCTACTGGACCGCTTCCACTGGCGCGCTGCTCATCCTCTCGCGCCTGCTCACGCACAGCGTGCTCGGCCAGGTGCGCAGCGCCGGCATGAACCTGCACAAGGTCGCCGTGGTGGGGTGCGGCGCGCACTGCAGCGCTGTCATCCGGCGCAGCGCAGGGGCGCCGGCCTCGGGTTTTCGCGTGGTCGCGGCGTTCAACGTGGCGCCCTCCGTGGGCAGCCTCAACGTGAAGGTGCCCACCTTCGAGGATCGGGTGGCCTTCCACCGCTACATCCGCTCGCAGGACATCCACGAAGTCTGGCTGGCGCTGCCGCTGTCGGAAGAGCGCACCATCCTGGAGTTCGTGGCGGAGTTCCGCGAGGAGCTGGTCAATGTCCGCTTCATGCCGGACCTGCGCAGCCTGGCCCTGTTCGACAGCGGCACCGTCGAGCTGATCGGCATGCCCGCCATCAACCTGGTGGCGTCGCCGCTGTCCCCCAGCGCGCTGCGGCAGAAGGATGTGTTCGACCGCCTGTTCGCCGCCGCCGCGCTGATCGGCTTGTCGCCGCTGCTGGTGGCCATCGCCATCGCCGTCAAGCTGTCCTCGCACGGGCCGGTGCTGTTCAGGCAGAAGCGCAAGAGCGCCGATGGCCGCATCTTCACCATCTACAAGTTCCGCTCGATGCGCGCGCATGCGGAGGCGGCGGGCGTGGTCACGCAGGCCACCCGCAACGATCCGCGCGTCACGCGCGTGGGGGCCTTCCTGCGCCGTACCAGCCTGGACGAGCTGCCGCAGTTCTTCAACGTGTTGCGCGGGGACATGTCGGTGGTGGGCCCGCGCCCCCATGCCATCGAGCATGACGACCAGTACCAGAAGCTGGTGAGCGGATACATCCACCGCTATCGCGTGAAGCCCGGCATCACCGGCTGGGCCCAGGTCAACGGCTTTCGCGGCGAGACCGACCGCATCGAAAAAATGGAAGGCCGCATTGCCTGCGACCTGTACTACCTGGGCAACTGGTCGTTCGCGCTGGACATGCGCATCATCGCGGCCACCGTGGTCAAGGGGCTGATTCATCGCAACGCATATTGAAGAACGCCTGCGCTGCGCCGCAGGCGGACAAGCAATGGTCACAGGGAGTCAAAGCTATGGCTGCGAAGTTCGACACCCAGTACACAGATGTCTCCGGCGGGTCGGAGCTTCGCCTTTCCGACTACCTCGTCACGCTGCTTGAGAACTGGCGCATGATCACCGCCGTCACGCTGCTGGCGCTGGCGGTGGGCACCTGCTTCGCGTTCCTGCAAAGCCCGGTCTACCGTGCCGACGCGATGATCCAGGTGGAAGACAGCAAGGGCAACCAGAACCAGAACCAGAACAATTCGCTGCAGACGCTGTCCTCGATCTTCGATTCCAAGTCCTCCGCGGCGGCCGAGACCGAGCTGATCCGCTCGCGGCTGGTGGTGGAAGAAGCCGTACGCAAGCTGCACCTGGATATCGCCGCCGGGCCGCGCTACTTTCCCGTGATCGGGCGCTGGCTGGCATCGCTCAACGGGAGCTTGGCGGCGCCGACGACGCTGCTGGGCCTGTCCGACTACGCGTGGGGCCCGGAGTCGATCACGATGTCCTCGTTCGAGACGCCGCAGAAGTCATACGGCAAGCCATTCGTGCTGGTGGTCGAGGGCGATCGCAGCTATAGCCTGCGCGACCCCGATGGCAACCCCGTGCTGCAGGGCCGCGTCGGCGAAGAGACCACCGGCACCACGCCGCTGGGTCCGGTGAGCGTGCGCATCGACCAGCTGGTGGGGCGCAAGGGCTCGCAGTTCGTGCTGGTGCGCTCATCCACCGTCGGCACCGTGGAGCGCATCCAGCGCGCGCTCTCGGTCGGCGAACTGACGCTGCAGTCGGGCATCATCCGTGCGAGCCTCGAAGGCCCGGACAGCAAGCTCACCGCCGATATCATCAACACCATCGCGCGCCAGTTCGTGCAGCAGGACATCGGGCGCCGCTCGGCCGAGGCCGAGCACACCCTGGCCTTCCTCGACCAGCAGCTGCCGGCCCTGCGCAAGCAGCTCGATCAGGCCGAGGAGCGCTACAACGCCTTCCGCAACCGCCAGGGCACCGTCAATCTCGGGGAAGAGAGCCGCCTGCTGCTGCAGCAGATCGTGGACAACAAGGCCAGCCTGGACAAGCTGCAGACGCGGCTGTCCGAGGTGCGCACGCTCTACACCGACCAGAACCCCGCCGTGCAGGCGCTGACCGCGCAGATCGCCACGCTGACCTCGCAGCAGGGCGCGCTGCGCCGCAAGGTGTCGGTGCTGCCAGATACCGAACAGGCCGCTTTGCGCCTGGAGCGCGATGTACGCGTCAACACGGAGCTGTACACCAACCTGCTCAACAATGCCCAGCAGTTGCGCGTGGTCAAGGCGGGGCAAGTCGGCAACGTGCGCGTGGTGGACTTCGCCGAGCCGGCGGACGACCCCGTGCGCCCGCAGCGCGTCGTGCTGATCCTGATCAGCGGCGGCGTCGGCCTGGTGCTGGGCGCGTTGCTGGCCTTCCTGCGCAAGGGGCTGTATGGCGGGGTGGAGCATCCGCAGGAGCTGGAGCGGATGCTGGGCGTGCCGGTTTGCGCGGTGATCCCGCGCAGCCGCACCCAGCTGCGGCTGCAGCGTGAAATCCACTCTGGCCGCAACCGCCAGGGCGTACTGGCGGCGCGCGCGCCCGACGACATCGCCGTGGAGGGCGTGCGCAGCCTGCGCACGGCCTTGCGGGGTGCGCTGGCCACCGCCAGCAACAACGTGGTGATGCTGACCGGGTCGAGCCAGGATGCCGGCAAGTCGTTCATGTCGGTCAACCTGGCCGCGCTGGTGGCATCGGGGCGCAAGCGCGTGCTCCTGATCGACGGCGACATGCGCCGCGGCGAGGTCCACGCGCATTTCGGGCTGGCGCAGGTGCCGGGCCTGTCCGATGCGCTGATGGGCACGGATATCGATTCCGTGGTGGTGCACGACGTGCTGCCCGGCCTGGATGTGCTGCCGCGCGGCACGCTGCCCGCCGATCCCGCCGAGCTCCTGATGAGCGAGCGCCTGGACTCCCTGCTCGACCACTTCAAGCAGCGCTATGACATGGTCGTCATCGACACGCCGCCGGTGCTCGCGGTGACCGATGCGGCGCTGCTGGGCCGGCATGCCGGCACCACGCTGCTGGTGGTGCGGCATGGCCGCCATTCGGCCAACGAAGTGGCCGAGACCGCGCGGCGGCTCAACAACGGCAGCGTCACGCTGCAGGGCGTGCTGCTCACCGACGTGCCCAAGCCGCCCTTGCAGCTGCGCACGGGCTACACCGATTACTACGGTTACCAGGGCAGCGCGAAGTAGCGCGCCCGCCACCGGGCGCGGCCCGGTCCGCGATGCAGATCACCAATACCAACACCAACACCAACGCACGGCGGGAGAATGACGATGACGCACAAGGTTGCTCTGATCACAGGCATTACCGGGCAGGATGGCTCTTATCTTGCGCAGCTGCTGCTGGAAAAGGGGTACGAGGTGCACGGCGTCAAGCGGCGCACCTCCCTGTTCAACACGGACCGCATCGATCATCTCTATCGCGAGCCGCACGATCCCGACCGGCACTTCTTCCTGCATCACGGCGACCTGACCGACGCGAGCAGCATGCTGCGCGTCATCCAGCAGGTGTTGCCCGACGAGATCTACAACCTGGCGGCGCAGAGCCACGTGGCGGTGTCCTTCGAGGAGCCCGAGTACACGGCCAACGCCGACGGGCTCGGCACGCTGCGGCTGCTCGAAGCCATCCGCATCCTCGGGCTGGAGAAGAAGACGCGCTTCTACCAGGCCTCGACCTCGGAGCTGTACGGGCTGGTGCAGGAAGTGCCGCAGAAGGAAACCACGCCGTTCTATCCGCGCAGCCCGTACGCGGTGGCCAAGCTCTACGCCTACTGGATCACGGTCAATTACCGCGAGGCCTATGGCATGTATGCCTGCAACGGCATCCTCTTCAACCACGAGAGCCCGGTGCGCGGCGAGACCTTCGTCACGCGCAAGATCACGCGCGCGATCTCGCGCATCGCGGTGGGGCTGCAGGACGAGTTCTACCTTGGCAACCTCTCCGCGCTGCGCGACTGGGGCCATGCGCGGGACTACGTGGAGATGCAGTGGCTGATGCTGCAGCAGGAGCATCCGGAGGATTTCGTCATCGCCACCGGCGAGCAGTACAGCGTGCGCGATTTCGTCCAGTGCGCCGCGGCGGAGCTGGGGGTGACGGTGCGCTTCGAAGGCACGGGCGTGGACGAGGTTGGCGTGGTGGAGCGGGTGCAAGGCAAGGAAACCCGTCTCGCGCCGGGCAAGGTGATCCTGCGCGTGGACCCGAAGTATTTCCGCCCCACAGAGGTGGAGACGCTGCTGGGAGACCCGTCCAAGGCCCATGAGAAGCTCGGCTGGAAGCCCACGACATCGTTCGCCAAGCTGGTCAAGGAAATGGTGCGGGCCGACTTCCAGATTGCCCGGCGCGACGCGCTGGTGACACTGGCCGGCTTCCAGGCGCTCGAGCATCACGAGTAACGCCACCCCGTCATCCACAAACGACTCCACGAGCGACTCCAACAGCAAGAGCCATGGAAAAAGACTCCGTTATCTATATCGCCGGGCACAACGGCATGGTGGGCTCGGCGCTGCTGCGGCGCCTGCGCGCCGAGGGATACAGCAACCTGGTCACGCGTGACCGCGCCRAACTGGATCTGACCGACCAGGGTGCCGTGCACCGCTTCTTCGCCGACGAGGGCATCGACGTCGTGCTGCTGGCCGCCGCGCGCGTCGGCGGGATCCTTGCCAATGCCCTGCGCCCGGTCAATTTTCTCTATGAGAACCTGGTCATCGAGACCAATGTGATCCACGCCGCGTACCAGGCCGGCGTGGGGAGGCTGGTGTTCTTCGGCTCCTCGTGCATCTATCCGCGCGAATGCCAGCAGCCCATCCGCGAGGAGTACCTGCTGGCCGGTCCGCTGGAGCGCACCAACGAGGCCTACGCGATCGCCAAGATCGCCGGGCTGAAGCTGTGCGAGGCATACAACCGCCAGTACGGCGCGCGCTATTTCAGCCTGATGCCGACCAACCTGTACGGCCCGAACGACAACTACGACCTGTCCACCAGCCACGTGCTGCCCGCGCTGATCAGCAAGGCCTACACGGCGGTGCGGGAGGGCGCATCGACCTTGCAGATCTGGGGCACCGGCACGCCGCGGCGCGAGTTCCTGCACGTGGACGACCTCGCCGCGGCCACGCTGTTCATGCTCGAGCACGACGTGGCCGAAGGCGTGTTCAACGTCGGCACCGGCACGGACCTGCCGATCCGCGAGCTGGCCGAGCGCATCTGCCGTGTCGCCGGGTTCGCGGGCACGCTGTCGTTCGACACCTCCAAGCCGGACGGCACGCCAAGCAAGCGGCTGGACATTTCCAGGCTGGCGCGGCTCGGCTGGCAGCCCGCGATCAGCCTCGACGAGGGTATCGAATCCGTCTACCAGGAGTACGCGAGTCGCAGGGATGGTGCCTTGCCCGGGGGGGCGCCGGCCGAGGCCGACGCACAGGCAAGCGCCGTCATCGAGTGACGAGATACAGGAGCGAATCATGGCAGGTTCAGTCACCATATTCCATAACATCGTCTGGTCACGTCACAAGGGCGCCGTGTTCTCGGCGTTGTACAGCCAGTCGGCGGCCAGCCCGATCCGGTACACCATGGTGCAGATCGCCGAGACCGAGCACTACCGGGTGGGCTTTTCCGATGTGGACTACTCCTTCCACAAATACCCGATGCACCAGCTGTACACCGGCTGCTACGAGGACGTGCCGCGCTGGAAGATGACAGCGCGCCTGACCTGGGAAGTGTTCAAGGCCAAGAGCGAGCTGGTGGTGCTGCCGGGCTATCACCGGCCGGAGTACTGGGCCATGCTGCTGGCTTGCATCGTCACCGGCAAGCGGCGCGCGGTGTTCTGCGATTCCACCGGGCGCGACCGGCCCCGGCGCATGCTGACCTCGATCCCCAAGCGGCTGTTCTTCTCGTTGTGCCACGGCTATTTCGGCTTCGGCGAGCGCAGCCGTGAATACCTGATGTCGCTCGGCGCCAAGCCCGAGCTGATCTTCACGCCATGCCAGGCCGCGGCGATGCCGGCCACGTACCGGCCAGAGCAGGTGGTGCGCGAACGCCTGCGCCACCGGGCCGATGGCAAGCCGGTGTTTCTCTACGTGGGCCGCCTGTCCGAGGAAAAGGGCCTCGATACCTTGCTGAGCGCGTTTGCCGGGCTGCGCAAGCAGATCCCCGCGGCCACGCTGCGCATCGTCGGCACCGGCCCGCTGGCCGGCACCTTGAGCCAGATGGCGGCCAGCCTGGGAATCGAGGATGCGGTGTGCCAGGTCGGCAGCCTGCAGGACGAGGGGCTGTCGCAGGAGTATTACCGGGCGGTCTGCATGGTGCTGCCGAGCCATAGCGAGCCGTGGGGGCTGGTGGTCAACGAGGCACTGAGCCACGGCTGCCCGACGGTCGCCAGCGATATCTGCGGGTGCGTGCCCGAGCTGGTGCTGGAGGGCGAGACCGGCTTTGCGGTGCCGGTGCGCGACGCCGCCGCGCTGCAGACCGGCATGGCGCGGGCGGTGAAGGCGTTCGCGGACACCCAGGTCACGGCGGAGCGTTGCCTTGCYGTGATCCGGCGCTTCGACCCGGCCAATGCGGCATCGAACATCGCCAGGGGCTGCGCCGCGATGCTCAGTGCGCCTGACATGCACCAGCGCACCGGGGTGCAGACCTGAAGCCATTCGCCACACAGACGCCGCGATGCCTGGCTGACGGGCAGGGCATCGCGGCCCGAGTCATTTCGCGGAAGTTCGAGGGGAGGGTCCCGTGAAAATCCTTGTTTGCGGACAGAACTATGCGCCGGAGCTGACCGGGACCGGGAAGTACACGGCCGAGATGGCGGAGGCGCTGGCGGCGGCGGGTCACGATGTCCGCGTGGTCTGCGCACCGCCCTACTATCCCGCCTGGCGCGTTGGCGAGGGCTATGCGGCCTGGCGCTTCAGCCGCGAATGGCGCGGCGGGGTACGCATCTACCGCGCGCCGCTGTGGGTGCCGCGGCGCCCCACCGGCGTCACGCGCCTGTTGCACCTCGCCAGCTTTGCGGTGTGCGCGCTGCCGGCGTTGCTGGCGCAGGTGCCGTGGCGGCCCGATGCCGTCATCGCCATCGCGCCGAGCCTGATGAGCGTGCCCGCCTCGCTGGCGCTGGCGCGCATGACCGGCGCCAGGAGCTGGCTGCATGTGCAGGACTACGAAGTGGACGCTGCCTTCGAACTGGGGCTGCTCAGGCGTGCCTGGCTGCGGCGCGCCGCGCTGTCCGTCGAGCGCTTCCTGATGCGGCGCTTCGACGTGGTGTCCACCATCTCGGAGAGGATGGCCGAGCATGCCACGCGCAAGGGCGTTCCCGCCGCGCGGGTGTTCCGCCTGCCGAACTGGGTGGATACCGGCGCGGTCTTCCCGCTTGACCGGCCCAGCACCTACCGCGAGGAACTCGGCATTGCGCCGGAGCAGATCGTGGTGCTGTACGCCGGCAACATGGGCGAGAAGCAGGGCCTGGAAGTGCTGGTGTGCGCCGTGGCGGCGCTGGCCGGCAATGCGGGCATCACCTTTGTCTTCTGCGGCAACGGCCCTGCCCGCGCCATGCTCGAGACCTACTGCGCGGGCCTGGAGAATTGCTGCTTCCTGCCGCTACAGCCCGCCGACCGTTTCAACGAGCTGCTCAACCTGGCGGATATCCATGTCCTGCCACAGCGCGGCGACGCTGCCGACCTCGTCATGCCGTCCAAGCTCACGGGCATGCTGGCCAGCGGCCGCGCGATCATTGCCATGGCCAATGTCGGCACCGAACTGTTTGCCACCGTGTCCGCGCGCGGGGTGGCGGTGCCGCCGGACGATATCGACGCCCTGGCCGGCGCGATCAAGGCGCTGGCCTCGGATCCCGCGCGCCGCGCCGAGCTCGGCGCGGCGGCGCGTGCCTACGCCGAGGCCACGCTGTCGTCCGATGCCGTGCTGTCCCGTCTCGACGCCAGGCTTCGCGCCTGGGGCGGTGACGGACCGGAGCGGCCGCAGACGGCAGAGGCGCGCGGCGCGGAGGACCTGACGGCGCATGCGCTGCAGCCCGGGAAAACGGAATAGGCCGCGGCGCCGCGCAATGCAATTGGCGCGCGGGCGCGGGTCGCAAGGGACGAGCAGGACGAGCAGGACGAGCAGGACGAGCAGCCGAGGAGGGAAGCGCGAGATGCCAGGCAGACAACAGGCAGCGGTGCAGGCAGGCGGCGCCCCGGAGGCGCCGGCGCGCTCACGCGCCGGCCTCCGGCGGGCAGGGGAGGATTGCCGCCATGCGTAACCGCTTCGCGCCGCTGTGGATCTGGATGATGCTGTTCCCGCTGGCGCTCGATTTCAAGAGCGTCGATGGACAGGGCAGCCGGATCCTGCAGATCCTGCTGGCGGTGCCCGCGCTCGGCGGGGGCATCGCGCTGGCGCTGATCGCACCGCGCTTCACCGGGCGCACCCGGCTGAGCCGGCTGGTGATGGCGGCGCTGATGCTGACGGTGCCGGGCAGTCTGGTCCCCCATCTGCTGCAAGGCAACGAGACAGGCAATTACCTGCGCGTGCTGCTGCCGTTCCTGCTGTTCCTGATCGGCTACCTGGCGGCGCGCCATCCCTGGCCGCAAGACCGGCTGGAACAGGTCGAAACGGCCATGTTTACGGGCATGGCGGTTTCGCTGCTGTTTACCTTCGGCTACGGCATGGCGGTGGGCGGCGGGCTGGAGAACGTCCGCTTCCGCATCGTCGCGCCGGCCTTTCTTGCACTGCAGGGCGTGCTGCTGCATGAGTTCGTGATTGCGCGGCGGGTGAGCAAGAGCAACCTGCTGCTCTTCATCGTCACCGTGGTGGTCGAGTTGCTGAGCGTGACCCGGAGCCTGCTGGTCGGCACGGTGTTGTTGTTCCTGTTCGCGACCTGGCTCAGCGCGCCTTCGATCCGGCACCTGCTGCGCGCCGCCTTGCGGGCGGCGGTCATCACCACGACGCTGGTGGGCGGCACGGCGCTGGTGGGCTCGGCGCTGTTCCCCGCGGTCGCGGCGCACTGGGCCCAGCGCATCGCGGCGGCCAAGGCCACCGAGTCCGGCGTGGACCCCACCACCGCGACCCGGCTTGCCGAGCTCAAGGACCAGTTCGACCAGGTCACGCAGACCAAGACCTCGATGGTGCTCGGCAAGGGCTACGGACACCATTACCGCTATTCGCCGGCCTACCTGCCCGCACTCACCGGGCAGATGACCGAGAAGGAGTTCTACGCCATCAACGAATGGACGGCCGGCCACAATTTCTGGGTCTACCAGTTCTTTGCGGGCGGCTTGCTGTTCGGCATCGCCATGCCGCTCATGGTGCTGTACGCGCTGTTTTGCGGCAGCGTCGCCTACCGGCACTGGCGACGCGTGGCGCCGGACGCGCCTTACCTGGCCGTGCTCGGGCGCGCGCTGCTGGTGCTGGCGGCGCTGCCAGCCACGTCGATCGGCGGCAATCCGCTCGGGCCGCGCTTTTCCGGCCTGCTGTACGGCGTGGCGCTGGGTCTGCTGGTAGCCACGCATGCGCGGCTGCGCCGCGCGCAGGCCCGCAGCCAGCAAGCCCGGGAGGCCGAGGCTGCCGGCGCGGCATCCGTGCCGCCGGTGCGCCCGCCGCTGCCGCGGCCGGTGCCGTTGCCGCTGCCGGCCCCGGCTACGGCCACGGTCGCCGACCCGCAGGTGCCACGCCTGCGCTATCACTCGCGCGGAGCATCCCGATGAAGATCCTCCAGCTGCTCGCGTCGGTCGATCCGGCCTGCGGGGGGCCGGTGGAAAGCGTGCGCCAGGGCAGCGCGCAGATGATCGCGCAGGGGCATCGCGTCGAAGTGCTCTCGCTGGACGCGCCGGACGCGCCATGCGTGGCCGCTTTCGCGCTGCCGCTGCATGCGCTGGGCCCGGCGCGCGGCTTCTACCGCTATGCGCCGCGGCTGGTGCCGTGGCTGCGCGCGCATGCGGGCGAGTTCGACGCGGTGATCGTCAACGGGTTGTGGCAGTACCACGGCTTCGGGGCCTGGCGCGCGCTGCGCAAGCTGCCGGTCCCCTACTACGTCTATCCGCACGGGATGCTCGACCCGTGGTTCAAGCGCACCTACCCGCTCAAGCACCTGAAGAAATGGCTCTACTGGCCGTGGGCGGAGTACCGCGTGTTGCGCGACGCGCGGGCGGTGCTCTTCACCGCGGAGGAAGAGCGGCGTCTGGCGAGCCAGTCGTTCTGGCTATACCGGGCGCGCGCGCTGGTGGTGCGGTTCGGCACGCAGGCGCCGCCGCAGCGGGATGCGGGCGGGGTGGCGCTGCGCGAGTCGTTCCTGGCTGCGTATCCCGAACTGCGGGGCAAGCGCATCGTGCTGTTCCTCGGGCGCATTCACGAGAAGAAGGGTTGCGATCTGCTGATCGAAGCGTTCGCCCGCACCGCGGAAATGGATCCCGCCGCACACCTTGTGATCGCCGGCCCGGACAGCGCCGGCTGGCTGCCGCAGTTGCGCGCGCAGGCGGCGGCGGCCGGCGTCGGGCAGCGCGTGAGCTGGCCCGGCATGCTCAGCGGCCCGATGAAGTGGGGCGCGTTCCATGCCAGCGATGTGTTCGCCTTGCCGTCGCACCAGGAGAACTTCGGTATCGCGGTGGCGGAGGCGCTGGGCTGCGCGGTGCCCGCGCTGATCTCGGACAGGATCAACATCTGGCGCGAGATCGAGCACGACGGCGCGGGGCTGGTCGCGCCGGACACGGCCGACGGCGTCGAGACGCTGCTGCGGCGCTGGTTCGCCATGGACGAGCAGGCGCGCAGCGCCATGCGCGCAAGCGCGAAGGCCAGCTTCGAGCGGCGCTTCACGGTCGAAGGCATGGCGGGCGACCTGCTGCGCGTGCTGCAGGCGCCGGGGACCATGCAGGAGCAGGAGCAGGTGCAACAAGCCGCGCCGGCGCCCGCCGTGCCCGTGCCGGGCTGGCGCGCGGGCGATGGTTGAGGGGGGCGGGCACGAGAAGGCAAGCGCGCTTGGCCGTCGTTGGCGCAATGTTGGCGAACGTGGACGAGCGCACGGTAGGAAGATGGTTGCAGCGAGGGTTGCCGTCCGGCTCCGGGGCCGGCGCGCGAGGAGTACGCCATGTTCATCGATACGAGAAAACTGCAGGACGACACGATGGTGATTTCGACCGTCTGCATCATCGGTGGTGGTGTGGCGGGAATTACGCTGGCGCTGGAGCTACATCGCCTCGGTATCGATGCCTGCCTGCTGGAGAGCGGCGGCTATGCCCCCGACGACGAGACCCGCGACCTGTACCGTGGCGAGAACGTCGGCCTGCCCTACAGCTTTGCCGATGGCAGCCGCAGCCGCTTTCTCGGCGGCAGCAGCAATTGCTGGGGCGGGTGGTGCCGTCCGCTGGATCCATGGGATCTGGAAAAGCGCAGCTGGGTCGCGCAYAGCGGCTGGCCGTTCGGGCTCGACGAACTGACGCCCTTCTATGAGCGCACCCACGACCTGCTCAAGCTCGGCCCGAACAATTTCGACCCCGCCTACTGGGAGGCCGCGATCCGCCGGCACGACGTCAGGCGCCTGCCGCTGAGCGGCGAGTATATCCGCGACACCATCTCGCAGTTCAGCCCGCCGGCGCGCTTCGGCAAGCTCTACCGTGCCCAGCTCGAGCAGTCGCACCGCATCAAGGTGTACCTCTACGCCAATGTCGTCAATATCGATGCCAACGCCGATGCGAGTTCGGTCTCGCGGGTGTCGGTGGCCACGCTCAGCGGCCGCCGCATCCGGGTGGCGGCGCGCCTGTTCGTGCTGGCCACGGGCGGCATCGAGAACGCGCGGCTGATGCTGGCCTCGAACAATGTGCAGGCGGCCGGCCTGGGCAACGGCGCGGACCTGGTGGGCCGCTACTTCATGGACCATCCACGCCTGCTGTCCGGCAGCGTGCGCTTCAGCAAGGCATGGGAGCGCAACAAGCTGTACGACATCAAGTACCACTACCAGAATGCGGCCGTCAGCGCCTATGGCACCCATGTGTCCTCGCAGTTCGCGCTCAAGCAGGCCGTGCTGGAGCGCGAGGGCTTGCTGAATTCGCGCGTATGGTTTTTCTCGCAGTTCTACGGCGAAGGCAGTACCGGCGCGGAGGCGCTGATCCGCACCAAGCAGGCGCTGCTCAAGAAGGACCAGCCGGGGCGCAAGCTCAGCGCCGACCTGCTGACGATGGCTGCCCACCCGATCGATACCGTGGGCTTTGGACTGACGCGGCTGCTGCAGCCGCGCTCGCTGATCACCGGCGTGAAGATGCAGGCCATCGTCGAGGCCGAGCCCGACCCGCACAGCAGGGTGACCCTGTGCGAGCAGCGTGACCGGCTCGGCGTGCCGCGGGTGCGCGTGCACTGGCGCGTGGGCAGCCTGGTGCAGCGTACCTTCGACCGCACCTTTGCCCTGCTGGCAGACGAACTGCAGCGCAGCGGCGTGGCGCAGGTCACGCTGGATCCGCCCATGGAAGGGCAGCCATGGCCTGCCTCGCTCGAAGGGACGTGGCACCACATGGGCACCACGCGAATGCACGATTCGCCAAATTCGGGAGTGGTGGACCGCAACTGCCGCGTGCACGGCCTGGCCAATCTCTATGTGGCCGGCAGCTCGGTGTTTCCCACGGTGGGCGCGAACTTTCCCACCATCACCATCGCCGCGCTGGCGCTGAGGCTGAGCGGCCATATCGCGCGCGAGCTCGGCATGCCATGCGCAACGTACAAAAGCGAGGCCGACGCGCCGCGCAAGGCACCTGCAACGGTGCCCGAGGACGACCTGGCGATCGCTGCTGCCGCGATCGCGCCCGTCGTGCCGGCCGTGTCGGCGGTGATGGCGATGCCCAAGGAGTAACAGGACGTAACCAGAGGTAACCAGGCGTGACAGTGTTGCCAGACAAGACGTACAGGGCACGGACGAGCCGGCATTGGCGCAGATCTTGCGGAGATTGCCGAGCCTGCGGCGTGCCTGCGCGCGCTTGCCCGGGCGCAATGGCAACCGGTCCCGCACGCATGCGGCATGGCTTTGCGGAGGAAACCAGAATGCACGGTCAGCGACTATCTCCGGACGTCAACCATCTGCTGCTCGGCTTGCCGCGCGAGGACTGGGGTGCCATCTCCGACTACGTGGAACTCGTCCGCATGCGCCCCGGGCAACTGCTCAGCGAGAGCGGCCAGCAAGCGAGCCATGTCTACTTCCCCACCACGGCGGTGGTGTCGATGCTTTCCTACCTGGAGGACGGCACCGCCATCGAGATCGCCACGGTGGGCAACGAGGGCATGATCGGGATTCCGGTGGTCACGGGCGGCTACGCCATGCCGTTCAGGCTGGAGGTGCAGACCGCCGGCTACGGCTTCCGCCTCGCGGCGAACCGGTTGCGGCAGGAATTGCTGCGCTCGCCCGCCACGCTGCGCGCGGTGTTGCTGTACGTGCAGGCGCTGATGACCCAGATCGCGCAGACCGCGGTGTGCAACCGCTACCACTCGCTGAGCCAGCAGGTCTGCCGCTGGCTCCTGCTGTCCGCCGATCGCCTCTGTTCGAACGAGATCGCCATCACGCAGCAGATGATCGCCGCCCGCCTGGGCGTGCGCCGCGAAGGCGTGACCGAGGCCGCGGGCAAGCTCGCGGAGCAGGGCCTGATCCATTACAGCCGGGGCCATATCACGGTGATCGACCGTGGCCGGCTGGAGTTGCACGCCTGCGAGTGCTACGGGCTGGTCGCGCGCGAGTACGGGCGCCTGCTGTCCGGCCGGCCTGCCGAATCCTTCCATCGCGAGGGCGCGGGTCCTGCGCGGTCTTCCGCCGCCAGCTGCGCGCATCTGCCGCAATCAGCCCATTCAGGGAGCTGCCTGTGAATACCTTTACGCAATCCGGCCCCGCGCCGGCGTTCCGCGCGCAGGCTGCGGCCGCGCGCTCTGAGCTGGCCCGCGCGCTGCATGATCAAGCCGGGATGATATTCGGCGTGACCGTCTGCGCGGCCCTGTGCGGCGCGATCTACGCCTGGTCGCTGCCGGCCGTATACCAGGCCGACGCCATGGTGCGCCCGGATGCCGGCAAGCGCGTGTCGCAGGGCGGCAGCGCGGCGCAACCCGCCAGCGAACTGCGCGCGGGCTCAACCAGCCGCTCACGCTGGTTGCGCTCGACGACGGGCAGTTCCGCCTGCAACGCGCGGACGGCTCGATGCTGCTGACCGGCAAGGTCGGCGATGTCGTGCGCGGCGACGGCGTATCGATGAAGCTGGCGCGGCTGGATGCGCGCGAGGGAACCCGGTTCGAGCTGATGCGCCGCGACCCGGTCACGGCCTACGATATGCTCGTGCGCGGCCTCAAGACGGAAGAGGTGCGCGGCACCTCGGCAAGTGCCGTGCCGGGCACGGCGAGCGCGGATGGCGGCGCGCCCCGCGCGGTGCGCATCACCTGGCGCGATGGCGACCCGGCGCGCGCCGCCGCCGTGGTGAATGCCGTTGCGCATTCGATCTCGGATACCGAAGTCATCCAGCGGCGCGAGCAGGCGGACCAGCAAATGGATTTCGTCACCGGCGAGCTGCCGCGGGTCAAGGCGCAGCTCGAACAGGCCGAAGCCGCGCTGGCGCGGCATCGGGCCCGCGTCGGCTCGATGCAGCCGGCCGAGGAGTCGCAGTCCTACCTGAGCGGCAGCATCGACTACCAGAAGCAGATCTCCGCGCTGCGGCTCGAGCGTTCGCGCCTGCTGCGCAAGTTCACCACGGAGAGCCTGGAGGTCCAGGCGGTCGACGACCAGCTCCTGCAGCTCAACAGCGACCGGCGCAACCTTGATACCCAGCGCAAGGGCCTGACCGAGGCCGAGCGCGAATCCGCGGCGCTGACCCGCGACGTGAAGGTGGCCGAGGATACCTACATGGCCTTGCGCCGGCAATCGCAGGCACTGGCGCTGGCACATTCGGACAGTACCAGCGACGTGCGCCTGGTGGACTTCGCTGTGGCCCCGACGCTGCCGGCCGGCCCGGACCGCATCTTGCTGACGGGGCTGGCGGCCTTCCTCGGCTTGCTGGGCAGCGTCGCCGTGGCCGGGTTCAAGGGCCGCGCGCGCCGGGGCATGGCGAGCGCGCCGGAGATCGAAGGCACGCTGGCGCTGCCGATGGTGGGCGAAGTGGTATTCAGTCCGGAACAGGCCGAGCTGGAGCGCCGCAGCCTGACATCGCCGCGCTCGCTGCTCGCGCCGACGCTGATCGCCACCGAGCATCCGCAAGCCATGCGCCTGCCTTCCGGTGTCGGCGTCGGCGGCGCGGCACGCGCCGGACTGCGCGGCGCCGTGGCGCCAGCATCGGCGCGCCCGGAAGTGGTGAGCGAAGAGCCGCCGCCGGCGCTGCACGACCGCTACCTGCTCGCGCGGCAATACCCGCACGCGCCGGCCGTGGAAGGGTTGCGCACCTTGCGCGCCGCCTTGCATTTCGCCATGGAGGGCGCGGTCAACCATATCGTCGCCATCACCAGTGCATCGGCAGGGGCAGGCAAGACCTTCGGCGCGGTCAACCTGGCGGTACTGGCGGCCGAAGCCGGCATGCGCGTGCTGCTCGTCGACGCCGACCTGCGCCGCTCCCGCGTGGCCAGCCAGTTCGGGCTGGAGGGTGCGCCGGGACTGGCGGACCTGCTGTGCGGCACGCTGGCCCTGCACGATGCGATCCGGCCCACATCGGTCGGCGGGCTATGGCTGCTTGCCGCCGGCACCCGGCCGGTGAATCCGTCGGAGTTGCTGATGCTGCCGGCGCTGCGCGAGCTGCTGCTGACCTGCGACGCGGGCTTCGACCTGATCCTGGTCGATACGCCGCCGATCCTCGCGGTGGCGGACGCGGCACTGGTCGGGCGCCTGGCCGGCTCGACGCTGCTGTTCGTGCGCGCGGACTGCACGCCGCAGGAGAAGGTGACGGAGGCGCTCAAGCAACTCGAGCGCGCCCGCGCCAACGTGATCGGCGGCGTGCTCAACGGGCTGCAATTGCGCAGGAGCAACCGCGAGCGCTGCGGCGAGACCATCAGCTACCTGCGCGCCACGCCGTCGGAAGAGCCCGCCGCGCCCGGATGGCGGATCTGCTGAACCCGGCACCCCGCCGGCAAGGCTGCGGACTCCCTGGCACTACAGAAGGTGCCGGGGATGTCGCGCGGGCGCGGCAGGCCGTCACCCGGGCGAATGTGAGTGAAAACGCACGCCGGCGACGCGCCACGATGAAATGTTTGTGACAACCCTCAACTGAGGCCCTCCAGCCGCCGTTATGCGGTGGAATACCTGACGGAATTCGTGGTGAAATCCAGCGATGATGCCGGGTAGTCGGCCATGGCTGGCCACGGTCGTCGGCTCGAGAATGAGGGGGGGCAATGAATCTGATAAAAGCACTCTGGTGGTGTCCGCTGTCCTTGCTGACCACCATTTCCGTGCCGTCGCCCGATCCCGGGTTCGAGATGCATGCCGCGGCAACCGCGGCGCAGGGCGGCCACGGCGGGGGGGACCAGGTCGCCGCGGCGGCCGGGAGGGCGCGCGGCACGCAGGGCTACCCGCCCGGCAACGCCTGAGTGGATGCCGCCGCCGCGCGATACGGCGGCGGGCTGCCTGGGGTGGACCACCTAAGGCTGGCTGTTGCCCTCGGTCTGGTCCGGCGCCTTGCCGCCGGTGGGCAGGCGCGTCTGGCCGAGCAGGCCGGTGGAACTCGCGTAGCTGAAGAGATCCAGGTCGCCGCGCAGTCCCAGCTTGCGCATGGCGGACATCTTCTGCGTGCTGATGGTCTTGATGCTGCGTCCGAGGTTGGCCGCGATCTGGCTGACCGACATGCCCGTCAGGTAGAGGCGGATGACGCTGATCTCGCGCGGGCTGAGCGCGCCGAACCGTACGCGCGGGTCCACCTGGGGGATGGCGCTGTCCAGCAGTGCCTGTATGGTCGGCGAGAGGTAGGGGCGCCCGGCCAGCATCTGTCCCAGCGCCGTCGCGATGTGCGATGCATCGTCGAGCTTGCTGACCACGGACAGTTTCTCGAACCTGGACAGCTTGCCGATCTGCGCGGGATTGTCCAGCATGGTGACCACCACGATCCAGAGCCCGGGGTAGTGCCGGCGCACCAGGTCCAGCATGTGCATGCCGTCGCCGTGGACGCCTCCGGGCATGGCGAAATCCGTCAGCAGGATGTCGCACGGCAGCCGGTTGAGCAGGGCGATGATCTCGGTCGAATTGCGGGCAACGCCGGCAATCTCGATGCTGTCGAACTGGGCCAGCAGGCCGCGCAGGCCGAGCAGCATGACGGGATGGTCGTCGGCGATGACGATAAGGGTTTTGGAGGACATAGCATCGGCCAGCATGGACTCATATCCGGGAGGACGCTGCGCGGGCGCGCAGTGATCGTAGGCATGGCGGCGCGGGGCGCCGGCAGGGCCGTCGGCTTCAGACTGTAGCCGCGACGGCGCGATGGCGGTTTGCGAAATTTCGGCAAATCAGGGGATATGCGGCGCTGGCGGGACCGGCGCACGGGTTCGCCGGGGCAAGGGACGGGCGGCTGTGGYGGGGGTGGCTGGCCGGAAATGGTCTATTTCGCCACGTGGCCAGTATTTTGGGAAATCTCCGACAGTTCGCGCGGAAAATTCCTCACGACTATGAAGTAACGTCATAACATAATCCGCGCTTCACCTGCGAAGGCGTGGCAGTGCCGGCGCGGGCGGGCAGAGTGTGGGAATCTTGGGGGAGAACGGGAGTGGCAACGATCCTGATCGTCGACGATCATCCGGCATTGCGCCTGGTGATCAAGACTCAGTTGTCGCAAGTGCTGGGGGTCGGCAATATTCTGGAAGCCGACAATGGGCAGGCTGCAATCGAAGCCGTGCGGCAGTTCGAGCCGGATCTCGCCATCCTGGATCTCGACATCCCGCGCATCAGCGGCCTCGACGTGATCCCGCGGCTCAAGCTGGTCCATCCGCCGATCCGCATCCTGGTGATCTCGGGGCAGGACCAGGCCACGTTCGCGCCCCGCGTGCGCCAGGCCGGCGCGCAGGGCTTCGTCAGCAAGATGCAGGACATGAAGGAGATCGTGCGCTGCGTCGAAGCGGTGATGGCCGGCTACACGGTATTTCCCGAGATGCGCCAGCAGCGCGAGTTGCCGCAGGTCATTCAGCGGGCGGACGAAGAACGGCTGATGCTGCTGTCGGACAAGGAGATCGTCATCCTGCAGATGCTGGTCCGCGGCTTGTCCAACAAGGCCATCGGCGAACTCCTGTTCATCAGCAACAAGACGGTGAGCAGTCACAAGACGCGCATCATGGGCAAGCTGCAGGTCAGCTCGCTGGTGGACCTGGTCGACTTCGCGCGGCGGTGCAGGCTGTCGCCGGGGCAGTGACGCGCGCGGGTGGCACGGGCAAGCCGTGCCGCTGCAGTGCCGCAGCGCGGCTGCCTGCCTCCGCCTTGTGCTTTCCTGCCTCCCGCCCGTTCTCGTCCTAGTTGCGCCTCGGTTGCTCTTCGCCGCTTGCTTCGGCAAGGTCTTCATGCGGGGCAACCGTGCCTTGCGCGGTCGCGCCGAGATAGCCGCGCAGCGTGCGCTCCAGCGTGGCCAGCCCGACCGGCTTGACCATCACGCCATTCATGCCGGCGGCCAGCGCGCGCTGATGGTCTTCGGACTGGCCGCTGGCGGTGCAGCCGATGATCGGGATCCGGCTCACGGCGTCCTGCCGGGCGCGGATCGCGCTGGCGAGTCCGTAGCCATCCATCACCGGCATCATGCAGTCGCAGATCACCAGGTCCGGGGGCGCGCGCAGGATGGCCTGCAAGCCGAGCGCGCCGTCTTCGGCCGTGCAAGAGGCGATGCCGAGCCGCTCTAGCTGGCGCACCAGCAGCAGGCGGTTAGGCGCGTGGTCGTCCACCACCAGCACGCGGCAGGCGGGTGGAAACGGCGCGAACCCGGTGCGCTGGCCAGGTGGCTTGGATTGTGCCGGCGCGGCGGCCGACACTTCCAGATCGAGGCGCACCACCACCCGCGTGCCTTGCCCCGGCGCGCTTTCGAGGGTGACCTCGCCGCCCATCTTGCGCACCAGGCTATGCGAGATCGACAAGCCCAGCCCGGTACCGCCGGTATTGGGGCGTCCGGCCGATTCCACCTGGACAAAGGGGCGGAACAGCTTGCCGATGGCTTCGACCGGAATGCCGATGCCGCTGTCTTCGATCACGATCTCCAGTGCCTGCCGGCCATCGCGCGCGGCGTTGCCGTGCAGCCGGACCTCGACACCACCGCGTTCCGTGAAGCGGATTGCGTTGGAGACGAAATTGCCGATGATCTGCCTGATGCGCAGCATATCCACCAGATGGGCCGGCGCCACTGCGTCGTCCACGCGGAGCTCCAGGGTCAGGC
Source organism: Cupriavidus sp. 05N40 (assembly GCF_056397305.1). Classification (NCBI taxonomy): domain Bacteria; kingdom Pseudomonadati; phylum Pseudomonadota; class Betaproteobacteria; order Burkholderiales; family Burkholderiaceae; genus Cupriavidus; species Cupriavidus sp. 05N40. The sequence goes on along the minus strand of NZ_JBFTND010000088.1, from coordinate 7,416 downwards.
CCTTTTGCGCCGCCACCGGCCTGAACATCCGCACCACTTCATGCAGGCCCTTGCGCAGGCATGCGGCGCGCAGTTGCAAGGTGAACTGCCCCGCCTCCAGCTTGGAAAGATCGAGGATATCGTCCAGCAGCGACAGCAGCGAGGTGGCCGCGCCATGCGCCGTGCCCAGCTGCTCGCGGTCGCGGGTGCCGCGCCGGCGCGTCAGCGTCAGTTCCAGCATGCCGAGGATGGCGTTCATGGGGGTGCGGATCTCATGGCTGATCGAGGCCAGGAAGGTGGATTTGGCGCGGTTGGCCGCCTCCGCGCGGTCCTTCGCGGCGGCCAGTTCGGCCAGCATCTGTTCGCGCTCGGTCACGTCGATCCAGCCGCCTACGATGCCGGCTGTGCGGCCGTCGGCCCGGCGCAGCTGTACCGCCCAGCTGATCACGCTGCGCATCTCGCCGTTGATCACCAGGCGGCGGTCGGCGCCGAACGGCAGGCCGGTTTTCAGCACGTGCCGGTAGATGTCCCTGCATTCTTCGTGGCCGATGTCGGACGGGACCGTGGAGCGCGCGAAGCCCGGCGCGGTGCCGCGCAGCGCTTCGCGCTTCGCGCCGAGCGCGTTCTCGTAGGCGCTGTTGCAGGTGATCATGCGCAGCGCGTTGTCGCGCAGGAAGATCGGTTGCGGGATGCCGTCCAGCACCGTGGCCTGGAACGCGAGCTGGTCCAGCAAGGCATGTTCGGCCGCGGTGCGCTGCGTCACCTGGCGGCGCAGCGAAGTCACCCATGCCAGGGACAGCCCGCTTACTGCCAGCGGCAGGGCCGCGCCGGCCATCAGCCAGGGCAGCAGTTGCCGCCAGGCAAGCACCGGCGTGCGCGCCTGCGTCCAGTGGGCGCGCATGGCGCCGAGATCTTCGTGCGAGATGCTGAGCAGGGCCTTGTTGAGGATGGCGAGCAGTTCCGGATGCTTGCTGGTCACGCCAAGGCCCACTTCCAGCGGCATGCCGCCCGTGGCCGTGGCGATGCGCAGTCGGCCCGCGTAGGCACGCTTGAGCATGTAGTCGGCCATGAAGGCGCTGGCGATGGTGGCGTCAGCCTTGCCCTCGGCCACCATGCGGAACGCTTCCTCGTAGGTGCCGGTCTCGTGCCGCCTGACGGGGTAGCTGGCGCCCACCAGTTCCTGGATCCCGTTGAATGGCGGCCCCGCAATGACCTTGCCGGCAAGGTCGGGCAGGCTGTGGGTGCTGTCGTTGCCAACGTGCGTGACCACCACCCAGTTGCCTGAATAGTACGGGGCGCTCACCGTCAGTGCGCCCAGGCCGGTGGCCGGATGGTTCAGCGGCAGGACCGGCACGACGTCCAGCGTGCCGGTGTCGATGTCGGCGCTCGCGGCCGCGGCGCTGGCGGGCCAGTAGGGCACGAAGCGCAGCCCGGTGCGCTGCCCGACCAGATGCAGCACCTGCTCGGTCAGTCCTTCGAGCCGCTGCCCGGCGTCGATGAACTGGAAAGGCATGAGATCGCGCGACGCCAGGTAGCGCACGTCCGGGTGGCCGGCGAGCCAGGCGCGCTCGGCGGTGGACAGGTTGAGCTTGTCGGCGATGTTGAAATCAAGCGCAACGGGAACCCAGGCGTTGTCGATCTGGCGCTGCAGTGTCGCGGGCAGCCCGGCCAGCGCGCGGTCGACGATCCTGCCCAGCGCGGGGTCGGCGACGGCGAAGCGCACGCCATCCGGCGCGATCGGCGCGAAGTTGCGCGCGGTCAGCTCGTCATAGTTGTACTGGTCGATCAGATAGCTGGCCGCGGTCGCGCTGGTGACCATCACGAAATCCGCCTTGCGCACCAGTTCGTCGAGCGCGCCGAGCAGGTTCCCGAACGGCTGCAGCGGCGCATCCGGGTAGGCCAGCTGCAAGGCATCCGGCGATACCTCGCCGCGCAGGTAGCCGATGGTGCGCACCGCTTCGTTGTGCTCGCTGTCCCGGCGCGACACCAGCTCGACCAGCCGGTGCGCGCGGTAGGGCGCGGTGCGCAGGCCGTCGGCGTGCCCGTCCAGCGTAGTGGTAGCCAGGTCGATGGCGCCTTCGTCCAGGGCGCGCCGCGCGGCTTGCTGCGACGGATAGCGCTGGATGGACAGCGGCATGCGCAGCCGGGCGGCGAGCACGGCGAGGTAGTCGGCCGAAATCCCGCGGTATTCGCCTTCCAGGTCGATCAGGTCGAACGGCGGCAGGTAGTTGCCCACCACGCCCACCCGCAGGCTCCGCCGCGCGCGGCGCCAGGTCGCCAGTTCGGGGTCGTCGTCCAGCGGTGCGCCGCTCCATTGCGCGGGGCGGGTGCCAGGGGCCGTGGAGGCGGCCAGGGGCTGGGCCAGCCGGATCTGGGAGTTCAGCAGCAGGGCGGCGGGCGGCGCCGGTTCCGCCGCTGCGGGCATGCCGTGGCACAGCGCCAGCAGCGAAACCGCGAGGCCTCCGGCAAGGCGGCCTTGCCGCGGCGGCGACGGCAGTTGCGTTCTCCGGGGCGGCAAGCCCTTGGCGAAGCGCGGCGGAAGACAGCGGCACATAAGGGAGTCTCGTCGAAGGCCGGCAGGCCGGCAGGGTTCACGCCGGCAGCCGTGGCCGGGAGGACGCCGCGGGTTCGGGGCGGCTTTCGTGACGAATGTAAGGGCCGCCAGGACCGGCATCGCTGTGAAACATCTGAAATGATCGTCGGCACTTTCCGCTACTTGCGTACGCAATTGCCTACGCCGGGGGGGCGGCGGCGAGGGGATTGTCCGGAGCACTGGCGGCGAACAGGTGATTCATGCGTAGCGGCATCACTGCTGCGATGGCCGCGATAGGGCGGCCCTATCCAGTAACAATAGTATTTTTCAATCAGTGTATTTGTGACGATAAATTGTACAAATAAAGGGGGCGCCCTCAGAATCGGGTCTTCGCTGCAACACACGCGGCCATCCACCCCCAAGTCACCCAGGAGCTTTTCACCATGCTGCAATCCCGTGAAGGTCAACGCGTTCCCAATGTCACGTTCCGCGTCCGCGAAAACAATGAATGGAAGACCGTGACCACCGCTGACCTGTTCGAGGGCAAGACCATCGCGCTGTTCTCGCTGCCCGGCGCCTTCACCCCGACCTGTTCATCCACCCACCTGCCGCGCTACAACGAACTGGCCCCGGTCTTTGCCAAGCATGGCGTCGACGCGATCCTGTGCGTCTCGGTCAACGACACCTTCGTGATGAACGAATGGGCGAAGGACCAGGAATCCGAAAACATCGTGATGATCCCCGACGGCAACGGCGAGTTCACCGAGGGCATGGGCATGCTGGTGGACAAGACCGACCTGGGCTTCGGCAAGCGCAGCTGGCGCTATTCGATGCTGGTGAAGGACGGCGTGGTCGACAAGATGTTCATCGAGCCGGAAGAGCCGGGCGACCCGTTCAAGGTCTCGGATGCCGACACCATGCTGAACTACATCGCTCCCGGCGCGAAGAAGCCCGACCAGGTCGTGGTCTTCTCCAAGGTGGGCTGCTCGTTCTGCGCCAAGGCCAAGCAGATGCTGTCCGACAACGGCTACGAGTACATCGACGTGCCGCTCGAACACAAGATCCGCGGCAAGGTGCTGGGCGCCGTGTCCGGCAACATGACCGCGCCGCAGATCTTCATCAACGGCAGCCTGATCGGCGGCGCCGAAGCGCTCGAGACCTATCTCGTGCGCTAAGCGCGCCCGCACCGGCGGACCGGCAGACGGATCCGCCGCGCTTCACCGCCGCAAGGGCATGGCGCCGGCAATGCCGGCAGCCTCGCCCCAGTCGGCGGACCCGATGGCAGCACCAGCACCGGCACCAGCACCAGCACCAGTGCCGGCGCAAGCCGCCGCTGCCATCGGGTCCGCTGATTGAAGCAGACTCACCAGGAAAACATTCTCATGACCACCACGCAGAGCCAGCAGAAGCAGACCGCGCAGACCATCCACACCGACGTCGCAGTGATCGGCGCCGGCACCGCCGGCCTGGCTGCATACCGCGCGGCGCGCGCGGCCGGCAAGCGCGCCGTCATCATAGAAGGCGGACCGTATGGCACCACCTGCGCCCGCGTAGGCTGYATGCCCTCCAAGCTGCTGATCGCGGCGGCCGAGGCCGCGCACGAACTGCGCCACACCGCGCCGTTCGGCGTGCACGTGGACGGACAGATCCGCGTCGACGGCCGCGAGGTGATGGACCGCGTCAAGCGCGAGCGCGACCGCTTCGTCGGCTTCGTGGTGCGCGGCGTGGACGGCATTCCGGCCGAGGACAAGATCCGCGGCCATGCCCGCTTTATCGACAATACCGTGCTCGAAGTGGACGGGCACACCGTGGTGCGCGCCAGCCGCGTGGTGATCGCCACCGGCTCCAGCCCGATGGTGCCGCCGCCGCTGAAGGTGTTCGGCGAGCGCCTGGTGGTCAACGACGACGTCTTCGCCTGGGACGACCTGCCGCGCCGCGTGGCGGTGTTCGGCCCCGGCGTGATCGGCCTCGAGCTGGGCCAGGCGCTGTCCCGTCTGGGCGTGCACGTGCGCGTGTTCGGCCTGCGCGGCGGTGTCGGCCCGCTGACCGATCCGGCCATCAAGGCCAACGCCGTCGCCAGTTTCCGCGAGGAGTTCTATATCGACCCGGACGCCGCGCTCGGCGAGATGCGCCGCGATGGCGACGAGGTGGTGATCAGCTTCACCGACATCGAGGGCAGGCTTGTCACGGAGCGCTTCGACTACGCGCTGGCCGCCACCGGCCGCGTGCCTAATGTGCGTAGCCTGGGGCTGGAGAACAGCGGCCTCGAGCTCGACCCGCGCGGCGTGCCGGTGTTCGATCCGGCCACGCTGCAATGCGGCCCGGCGCCGGTCTTTATCGCCGGCGATGCCAACGATATCTTGCCGCTGCTGCACGAAGCCGCCGACGAGGGCAAGGCCGCCGGCGAGAACGCGGCCGCCTATCCCGCAGTGCGTGCGCTGTCGCGCCGCGCGCCGATCGGCGTGGTGTTCTCCGATCCGCAGATCGCCATGGTGGGACAACGTCATGCCGACCTTGCGCCGGACAGCTTCGTCACCGGCGAGGTGAGCTTCGAGGACCAGGGCCGCAGCCGCGTCATGCTCAAGAACCGCGGGCTGATGCACGTCTATGCCGACAAGCGCAGCGGCCGCTTCCTCGGCGCCGAATGGACCGGCCCGCGCGCCGAGAACATCGCGCACCTGCTGGCTTGGGCCTATCAGCAAGCGCTCACCGTGGAGCAGATGCTGGCCATGCCGTACTACCACCCGGTGGTGGAAGAGGGCCTGCGCACCGCGCTGCGCGATGCCGCCGCCAGGCTTGCTGCCTGAGATGCATCGGCCGATCTTCGCCTGACCGTCGCCTGATCCTTGCCGGCAACTGCCCGCGTCCTTCGGCGAGGACGCCGGCAGGCTAGCCTGCACTCACTTCGCGATTGTCTTGGTTGTCTTGGTTGTCGCGGCTACTTTTTCTGCCGGTCATCCCTGCGGGATCGGATGGCGTGGAGGACCTTCACATTCCTTGACGCTTGATTCGTTCCGGGGTAGGCAGCCCGCTCCTGGAGATCCGCGCGGCCGCGGAGCCGGTAGCTGCCCGTTTTGTGAGCAGTCCGATGGGGTCCGCGTGCCAGCGCCGTTTGCGGAGCTTGTCGACAGTGTTATCCACACAAAGTGTGGATAACACGGGAAGGCAAAAAACGAGAATGCGCGAAATCTTAAGGGCTTGTCAAGCCCGGCACGCGAGCTTCATCGCCAAATTTCCGCCGGCATAGGCGGCGTGGATCTCGTGGGGGCCGGCAGGCACGTCGAACGGGCGGGTGAGCGTGCCGGTGGTGACCACGGTGCCCTTGCGCAGCGTGATGCCGCGTTCGGCCGCATGTGCCAGCAAAGACCCCAGGGCCTCCAGGGGATAGATGGCGTCGTCGCCGGCAAGCGGCAGCGCGCAGACCTGGCCGTCGAGCGCGACGCTGGCGCTGGCACGCACCTCTTCCATGCTCGCCGCGTCGATCTGCGGGCCGAGCACCAGCGCGTGGAAACCCACGTTGTCGCCGGCAAAGGCAGGCATGCCGACCGCGGTGCGGTCTTCGTAGCGCGACAGCACAACCTCGAAGGCGACCTGGGCGTGCCCAATCAGCGCCGCGAGTTCCGCCGGCGCGAGGGCGTCCCGTACCGGCGCCACGTCGCGCGCGAGCTGCACCGCGATCTCGAATTCGATGGTGACCACCGCGCCCGCCGGCACCGTGACCGTATCGCCCGCGGCAAGGCAGCGCGAGGCGCCGACCTGGCCTACCAGGGGGCGCGCCAGATTGGCGCGGCGCATGGCGTTGGCGCTGCCCACGCCGAGCTTCCAGCCAGCCACCGGGTCGCCGAGCGCCGCGATAAAGCTGTCCTGCACGTCATAGCCGCTGGCCAGCGTGGCGGGCTTGGCGTCGGCGGGCAGGTCGCGGAACTGTACGCCGCGCCGGCAGGCGTCGGCCAGCAGTGCTGCCGCGGTGCCGGGATTGAAGTTTGCGCTCACAGGGTTTTCCTATCGTTGGTGTCGTGAATGCGAAGCCACGCGCGCAAGATCCGGCTGCGCGCGGCCGGGCCGACAGCATAACCGGTCGGCGGGCCGGCGGGCTGCGCTCAGACGCGATGCCGCTCCGGGGTGCGCCCCACGATCGACGCGCCCGCGATCAGTTCCTTGAGCAGTGCCTGCGAGGCCAGCCCGCTGGTGCGGTAGGGATCGAGCTCGCCGTGCGCCGAGTACTTCAGGATGGTGGCCATGTTGACCTTGCCGGTATTGACCAGGCCCATTGCCCAGCCGGCGAATTCGCGCTCGAGGATTTCTTCATAGTGCAGCAGCACCACGTCTTCGTGGCGCGCATCGCGGACGATCTGCTGGTACAGGCGCGAGACTTCGGTACGGCCGCCCTCGAGCGCCTGCATGAAGATGCCGTTGCCATGGCACAGCACGCCCGTGATGCCGTGCCTCGGGTTGTTCGCGATGCTGGTCGCGATGATGTCGTCGACCAGCGCGGGATCGGCCGGCTTGCATGCGCGGCTGGCATAGAGCAGGCGTACGAGCATGTTGTCTCCAGTGGGGATCTGCGGTGTTTGTGCGTGCGTGCGTGCGTGTGTTTGTGTGTGGCGCCGTGCGCGCCTATTCCCGGTGCCGGTTGAGCAAGGTCAGGAATTCGCGGCGCAGGCTGTCGTCCTTCAGGAAGGAGCCGCGCATCACGCTGTTGGTCATCTTGGCGTCGGTATCACGCACGCCGCGCCAGTGCATGCAGAAGTGCTCGGCCTCCATGACAATGGCCAGCCCGTCCGGGCTCATCTTTTCCTGCAGCAGGTCCGCTACCTGGGTCACCGCCTCTTCCTGGATCTGCGGGCGGCACATGATCCATTCGGCCAGGCGCGCGTACTTGGACAAGCCGATCAGGTTCGAAT
>NZ_JBFTND010000087.1:0-68442 GCF_056397305.1 Cupriavidus sp. 05N40 | reverse complement strand
GCATGATGACCAGCGCGATCACCCAGGCGAAGATCGGGCGATCGATGAAGAAATTAGACATGGAGGATCCTTATCCCTTGTTCCTTACCCTGCGTGCGGTATCAGGACTTGGCCCGCGCGGCGGCGTCCGATGCCCCGCCGGCGGCCGTCGTGGCTGCCGGCACGGGCCTGACCTTCGCGCCCGGGCGGACGAACTGCAGGCCGTCGACGATGAGGCGGTCGCCGGCATTGAGGCCACTGGTCACGAGCCACTTGTCGCCGACCGCGCGGTCGGTCGTGAGCGGGCGCAGTTCGACCTCATCCTTCGCGTTCACGACCAGCGCGGTGGCCTGGCCCTTCAGGTCGCGCGTCACGCCGACCTGCGGCGCCAGGATCGCGTTGGCCTTGACGCCTTCGCTCAGGCGCGCATGGACGAACATGCCCGGCAGCAGCACATGGTTCGGGTTCGGGAACACCGCGCGCAGCGTCACCGAGCCGGTGCCCTGGTCGACCGACACCTCGGAGAATTCAAGCCTGCCGCTTTCCGGGTACGCGGTACCGTCCTCGAGCTTCAGGCTTACCCTGGCCGCGTTCGAGCCCGCGCCCTCGAGCTTGCCGTCGGCCAGTTCGCGGCGCAGGCGCAGCAGCGTGGCCGACGGCTGGGTCACGTCGACATAGATCGGGTCGATCTGCTGGACCGTCGCCAGCGCGGTTGCCTGGCCATTGACCGCGAGCGCGCCCTCGGTGACGTTGGAGCGCCCGATGCGCCCGGAGATCGGCGACAGGACCTTGGTGTAGCGCAGGTTGATCTCGGCACGCTGGACCGCCGCCTGCGCCTGCAGGAAGGACGCCCTGGCTTCGGCCGCGGCCTGCTTGCTGACCGCTTCGTCGGCGACCAGCTTGCCATAGCGCTCCGCCAGCAGCCGGGTCGATTCCAGCGTGGCCTGCGCGCTCTTGTAGGTGGCCTCGTAGGTCGAAGGATCGATCTGGTACAGCTGCTGCCCCTGCTTGACGTCGCTGCCTTCCTTGAACAGGCGGCGCTGGATGATGCCGTCGACCTGCGGCCGCACTTCGGCGACCAGGTAGGCCGAAGTCCGGCCCGGCAGTTCGGAATTGACCATGACCGATTCCGGTGCCAGCGTCACCACGCCCACCTGCGGCGGCGGCGGGGTCCCGGCTTGTTCCTTTTTGCCGCATCCGGCGAGCGTCGCCAGGGCAATCCCCAGCACGCCCGGAATCAAAGCACGCATGGTGCGCGATCGTTGCATTGCGATTTCCTAGAAGATTGAAAGACTGCGGAACCATGACGGCCGTGCGCCGCCGCGACAGTCCGTGATGCGGTCGCAGCGGTAAGCCGGCACGGTAAATTGCGTGCGCCGCCGGCGCGCGGCGGCGTGGGCGGCCCGGACGCCAGGTGCCCTCGGGACTGCGCCGGTCCCCGGCGAATCCAGCAAGGAATATGCCGCCCCGGCTGTTGCCAGGGCTGGCCTGACGCTTGCCTACCGATGTACAGGTAGGCGATTCTATCCCGCCTATCGAGGGTTTTCCCGGGGATTGTCTTGCCGGAATATTTCAAACGATTAATGGCCCGTAACAAACCGGGACGACCTGCGGCAAGATGCCGCAGATTTCGCCTGCGACCGGTCCCAGGTGCCTGATCAGGCAGCCCGGACGGCACGATTCAGGTGCGGTTTTGCCGCATTTTGCAGCTTGCCGGTGCGGCCGGGCCTTCAATCACGCCGCCGGCGCAGGCAGCTTCAATTAATTTCAATATCTGCATCAAAGGCTTTGACCCCCGAGGTCGGCAACCCGCGGTGGTGACCGGTGCGCACCGCAGGGGGCGGAGCGGAAGGCCCGAAGTGCGCATCGTGCGCATCGTGTGGATCGTGTGGATCGTGTGCATCGTGTGCATCGCCGGGAAACATGCCCGTCCCGCTCGCAGCCATTCCCGCTTCATTCACTCCCCATACTGCCGCAAGCCGTCTAGGTCGAGTACCTCGATCACCCCGTAGTCCACTTTCACCAGGCCCTGCTGCTCCAGCACCTTCAGCGCCTGGTTGGCCCGCTGCCGCGATATGCCCGCCAGCAAGCCGATCTCTTCCTGCGAAATCTCGAGCGTGGTGCCCAGCCCGGGGTACAGATGTTCGTTGAACAGCGAAGACACCGCGCGCGCCACGCGCGAATCGATGTCGAGCAGGCGCTCGTATTCCACCGCCGCGATGAACTGCCCGAGCCGCTCGTTGAACTGCGTGAGCAAGAAGCGCGTGAACGGCAGGCTGGTATCGAGCAGCCACTGGAAGGTGTCGAGTGGAAGGAAGGCAATGCGCGAGCGGCGCAGCGCCATCACGTCGTACTTGCGGATCTCGCGCTTGAGCACGGCCCCTTCGCCGAACCAGCCACCGGTGGGCACGCCGGTGAAGGTGACCGACTTGCCCGAGGGCGAGACGGTGGTGATCTTCACGATCCCCTCGAGCACGCCCATCCAGTGCTCGGCCACGTCGCCCTTGTGGCAGACGTAGTCGCCCTGGCTATATTCGCGCACACACATGGCGCGGCGCACACGGTCGCGTTGCTCGGGACTGAGATCGGCTGCCCATACGCAGCGATCCACAAAATCGTTAAGCATTAGCTGAAAACCCTTCCCGTAGGGATTAACCCCGAATTGTCACCGGCGTGACAACCGGGGGAAATGGCATGAACTATCTTACGATCACCACGAACCGCGAGTGCGCGCCAGGAAAGGCGCGGCGGGCTTGATGCGCTGCGGCGAACGCATGTTTGCGTCGCCGGGCAAAACTGGCCAAGTATAACCAGCGGATGCAGGCTTGACACCGGTGGCGGATCCCCGCCACCGAGGGACAGGAGACAGCGATGCAGGAACCGTCGGCGACGACCTTCCCGCGCCTGCTGCTGGCGCATGCCCAGCAGCGGCCCGGAAGCCCGGCTTACCGCGAGAAGGATCTCGGAATCTGGCAGACCTACAACTGGGCGCAGGCCGCGCAGGAGGTGCGCGCGCTGGCCTGCGGCATGGCAGCGCTGGGCTTTACGCGCGGCATGAACCTGGCAGTGGTCGGCGACAACCGCCCGCGCCTGTACTGGGCCATGAGCGCCGCGCAGGCGCTCGGCGGCGTGCCGGTGCCGCTGTACCAGGACGCCATCGGCGGCGAGATGGTCTATGTGCTCAACGACGCCGAGATCGATTTCGCCATCGTCGAAGACCAGGAGCAGGTGGACAAGCTGCTCGAGGTGCAGGCCCAGCTCGCGGAGCAGGGCCGCACCGTGCGCCACGTCATCTATGAAGACCCGCGCGGGCTGCGCGGCTACGATCATCCGGCGCTGATGTCGTACCAGCGCCTGCAGGAAATCGGCCGCGAGTTCGACCGCGCCAACCCAGGCTACTTCGATGCCGCCGTCGAGGCGGGCTCGCCCGACGACACCGCCATCATCCTCTACACCTCCGGCACCACCGGCAAGCCGAAGGGCGTGTGCCACTCGCACCGCGGCCTGATCGGCGCGGCGCGCAACGGTTGCGCGTTCGACGGGCTGGTGGCCGGCGACGATGTGCTGTCCTACCTGCCGATGGCATGGGTCGGCGACAACCTGTTCTCGTACGCGCAAGCCCTGGTGGCAGGCTTCACGGTGAATTGCCCGGAGTCGCGCGATACCGTGATGACCGACCTGCGCGAGATCGGCCCCACCTATTACTTCGCGCCGCCGCGCATCTACGAGAACCTGCTCACGCAGGTGATGATCCGCATGGAAGACGCGGGCTGGCTCAAGCGCCGCTTGTTCCACTGGGCCATGAACGTGGCGCGCCGCTGCGGCACGGACATGCTGGACGGGCGCCCGGTGCCGCTGGCCGACCGCCTGCGCTACCTGGCGGGCGAGGTGCTGATCTACGGGCCGCTGCGCAATGTGCTTGGCATGAGCCGTATCCGCGTGGGCTATACCGCCGGCGAGGCCATCGGGCCGGACCTGTTCCGCTTCTACCGCTCCATCGGCGTCAACCTCAAGCAGTTCTACGGCCAGACCGAGACCTGCGCCTATGTCTGCCTGCAGCCCGACGGCAAGGTCAAGTTCGACTCCGTGGGGCCGGCCGCGCCGGGCATGGAGATCCGCATCGCCGACAACGGCGAGGTGCTGGTGCGCGGCGTGGGCCTGCTCAAGTCCTACTACAAGCGCGACGACGCCACCCGCGAGGCCATCAACGACGAAGGCTATTTCATGACCGGCGACGCCGGCGTGATCGATGCCGACGGCCACCTCAAGATCATCGACCGCGCCAAGGACGTGGGCAAGCTCGCCGACGGCTCGATGTTCGCGCCCAAGTACATCGAGAACAAGCTCAAGTTCTTCCCCTACATCAAGGAAGCCGTGGCCTTCGGCACGGGCCGCGACAATGTCTGCGCCTTCGTCAACATCGATTTCGACGCGGTGGGCAACTGGGCCGAGCGGCGCCACCTGCCGTACGCGGGCTATATCGACCTGGCCGGGCGGCCGGAAGTGATCGAGATGATCGGCGAGTGCGTGGCGCAGGTGAACGCGGACCTGGCTGCGGACGCCATGCTGGCCGGCTCGCAGGTCGCGCGCTTCCTGATCCTGCACAAGGAGCTGGACCCCGACGACGACGAACTGACGCGCACGCGCAAGGTGCGGCGCGGCTTTATCGCCGACAAGTACGCGGTGCTGGTCGACGCGCTGTTCGCGGGCAAGGCGGAACAGTTCATCGAGACGCGCGTGAAGTTCGAGGACGGGCGCGAAGGCAGCGTCTCGGCCACCTTGAAGCTGGTTGACGTGAAGCGCTTTCCGCCCGCCGCCGGCGCGGCGCGCGCGGCATGAGCGGGGGCGGGAGGATGACGCAGATGGCATGGCAAGGCGTAGCGCGCGGCGGCGATGGCCAGCCCGCATGGAGCGGCGCGTCCGCGGTGGCGACCGAGGCGGAACTGCCGCAGGACAGTGCGCAGGCCGCGGCCGCGCAGGCGCAGGAGCGGCACGCCGGCGAGGTGATCCTGGACCTGCAGCATATCTCGCTGTCGTTCGGCGGCGTGAAGGCGCTCACGGATATCTCGTTCGATGTGCGCGAGCATGAGATCCGCGCCATCATCGGCCCCAACGGCGCGGGCAAGAGTTCCATGCTCAACGTCATCAACGGGGTCTATCACCCGCAGCAGGGCCGCATCGTGTTCCGCGGCGAGGAACGCCGCAAGATGCATCCCACCGAGGCCGCGCGCCAGGGCATCGCGCGCACCTTCCAGAACATCGCGCTGTTCAAGGGCATGACCGTGCTCGACAACATCATGACCGGGCGCAACACCAAATTCCGCAGCGGCCTGCTGGCCAACGCGCTGTGGTGGGGGCCGGCGCGCAACGAGGAAATGCAGCATCGCCGCAAGGTCGAGGAAGTGATCGACTTCCTGGAAATCCAGGCCATCCGCAAGACGCCGGTGGGACGCCTGCCCTACGGCCTGCAAAAGCGCGTGGAGCTGGCGCGCGCGCTGGCGGCCGAGCCTTCCATGCTGCTGCTCGACGAACCCATGGCGGGCATGAACGTGGAAGAGAAGCAGGACATGTGCCGCTTCATCCTGGACGTGAACCACCAGTTCGGCACCACCATCGTGCTGATCGAGCATGACATGGGCGTGGTGATGGATATCTCCGACCGCGTGGTGGTGCTCGACTACGGCAAGAAGATCGGCGACGGCACCCCCGACGCGGTCAAGGCCAATCCGGACGTGATCCGGGCCTACCTCGGCGCCGGCCACTGAGCACGCACCGCGCGGTACGGCAAGACACAAGAAGCAGAAAACAGGGAACAAGGAACACCATGACGTTCTTCTTCGAGATCCTGATCGGCGGCCTGCTGTCGGGACTGATGTATTCGCTGGTGGCGCTGGGCTTCGTGCTGATCTACAAGGCGTCGGGCGTATTCAACTTCGCCCAAGGTGCGATGGTCTATTTCGCCGCGCTGGCCGTGGTGGGGCTGATGGACAAGGGCCTGCCGATGTGGGCCGCGGTGATCGGCGCGTTCGGCGTGATGCTGGTGGTCGGCATCAGCACCGAGCGGCTGGTGCTGCGCAAGCTGGTCAACCAGCCGCCCATCACGCTGTTCATGGCCACCATCGGGCTGTCCTTCTTCCTCGAGGGGCTGGGGCCGCTGCTGTTCGGCAACGAAGTGCGCCCGATCAACCTCGGCATCGTCGACGAGCCGATCGAGGCCATCCTGACGCGCTTCAATATCGTGCTGTCCAAGTTCGACCTGGCGGCAGCCGCCATCGCCGGCATCCTGGTGGGTGCGCTGGCGCTGTTCTTCCAGTTCACCAAGGTGGGCCGCGCGCTGCGCGCGGTGGCGGACGATCACCAGGCGGCGTTGTCGCTGGGCATTCCGCTGCAGCATATCTGGGCCATCGTGTGGGGCGTGGCGGGTTTCGTCGCGCTGGTGGCGGGCATGTTGTGGGGCTCGCGCAATGGCGTGCAGTTCGCGCTGACACTGACCGCGCTCAAGGCGCTGCCGGTGCTGATCCTGGGCGGCTTCACCTCGGTGCCGGGCGCCATCGTCGGCGGGCTCATCATCGGCGCGTCGGAGAAGCTGGCCGAGATCTATATCCCCCCGGTGTTCCAGTCCGCCTTTGGCGGCAACTTCGGCGGCATCGAAGGGTGGTTCCCATACGTATTCGCGCTGCTGTTTCTCCTCGTCAGGCCGGAAGGATTGTTCGGCGAGAAACATATCGACCGCGTCTGAGCGGCACGGCCCCAACAGGAGACAACCCCATGTTCTATCGTGAAGCCGGCCAGTTCAAGACCAGCTATGTGGCCGACAGCCAGGTATTCCCCATCCGCCAGGATCGCATCGGCGTTGCGGTGCTGATGGCGGTGGCCTTCGTGGCGATTCCGTTCACCGCATCGGAATACTGGTTCTCCGCCATCCTGATCCCGTTCCTGATCTTCGCGCTGGCGGCACTCGGCCTGAACATCCTCACCGGCTACGCCGGCCAGCTCTCGCTCGGCACCGCTGCCTTCATGGCGGTGGGCGCCTATGCCGCGTACAACTTCCAGTTGCGCATCGAGGGCCTGCCGGTCTTGCTGACCTTCATCCTGGCCGGCTTGTCCGCCGCGGTGGTGGGCGTGGCGTTCGGCCTGCCGTCGCTGCGCATCAAGGGCTTCTACCTCGCCGTGGCCACGCTGGCGGCGCAGTTCTTCGTGGTGTGGGCGCTGACCAAGTTCCCCTGGTTCTCCAACAACAGCTCCTCCGGCGTGATCACCGCGCAGAAGCTCGCGCTGTTCGGCATCGCCATCGACACGCCGGTGAAGAAATACCTGTTCGTGCTGGCGCTGGTGACGGTGCTGGCGGTGGTGGCCAAGAACCTTGTGCGATCCAGCACCGGGCGTGCATGGATGTCGGTGCGCGACATGGACGTGGCGGCGGAAGTCATCGGCATCCCGCTGATGCGCACCAAGCTGCTGGCCTTCGCCGTCAGCTCGTTCTACTGCGGCGTGGCCGGCGCGCTCTACGCGTTCTGCTACCTCGGCTCGGTGGAGCCGGACGGCTTCTCGCTGGACCTGTCGTTCCGCGTGCTGTTCATGATCATCATCGGCGGCGTGGGCAGCATCCTGGGCTCCTTCCTCGGCGCGGCGTTCATCCTGCTGCTGCCGATCTTCCTGGACAACCTGCTGCCGCCGCTGGCCGCGCTGCTGCACCTGCCGTTCACCAACGCGGCGGTGTCGCATATCCAGCTGATGGTGTTCGGCGCGCTAATCATCTTTTTCCTGGTAGTGGAGCCGCACGGCCTGGCGCGGCTGTGGCAGATCGCCAAGGAGAAGCTGCGCCTGTGGCCGTTTCCGCATTGAACAACGGAGCAAGCTTTCGAGGTCGGACCAAGCAGAACGGGTATTCCATAACAAACACACACCTTTCAAGGTGAAGGAGACTGTCATGACCATCCTGATTCGCAATCTGCAGCGCATCGCGCTCGCGGTGAGTGCGTCGGCCGCGCTGCTGGCACCGCTGGCCGCGCAGGCCCAGAGCGGCGAGCAGTTCGTGGCGCTGCCCAGCTACCGCGTGGGGCCGTACGGCGCCAACGGGCAGTCCTTTTACGGCGGTTTCATCGATTACCTGAACTACGTCAACCTGAAGGACGGCGGCATCAATGGCGTCAAGCTCTCGTGGGAAGAGTGCGAGACCGAGTACAACAACGCCAAGGGCGTGGAGTGCTACGAGCGCCTGAAGGCCAAGAGCGCGGCCAGCAAGGGCACGGCCTACCACACCATGTCCACCGGGATTTCCTACGCGCTGGTGGACAAGACCTCGGCCGACAAGGTGCCGCTGGTGATGATGGGCTACGGCCGCACCGATGCGGTGGACGGCTCGGTCTTCCCCTATGCCTTCCCGCTGGTCACCACCTACCAGATGCAGGTCTCGGCCATCGTCAAGTTCCTGGCGGGCAAGAACGGCGGCTCGCTGGCCGGCAAGAAGATCGTCTACCTGTATCACGACTCAGCCTACGGCAAGGAGCCCATCGTGGCGCTGGAAGCCGAAGCCAAGCTCGGCAAGTTCAACCTGGTCGAGATCCCGGTGGCGCACCCCGGCAACGAGCAGGGCGCTCAGTGGCTGAAGATCCGCCAGGAGAACCCGGACTACGTGATCTTCTGGGGCTGGGGCGTGATGAACCAGACCGCGCTCAAGGCCGCGCAGAAGGTGGGCTTCGCGCGTGACAAGATAATCGGCTCCTGGTGGGCCGGCTCCGAGGAAGACACGGTGCCCGCCGGCGACGCCGCCAAGGGCTATATGAGCGCTACCTGGAATGTGGCCGGCAAGAACGTGCCGCTGATCGCTGACATCGACAAGGTCGTGTACGGCGCCGGCAAGGGCAATATGCAGGACCGCAACAAGGTCGGCTCGGTGCTTTACAACCGCGGCGTCTCCGCTGCGGTGGTGACCGTGGAAGCCATCCGCGTGGCGCAGGGCAAGTTCGGCAAGGGCAAGGTCATGAGCGGCGAGGACATGCGCTGGGCCTTCGAGAACCTCAATCTCACCAACGCGCGCCTCCAGCAGCTCGGCGCCACCGGCCTGCTGCCCGAGATCAAGACCAGCTGCGACAACCACGAAGGCTCCGGCAAGGTGAAGATCCAGCAATGGGACGGCACCAAGTGGACCGTGGTGTCCGACTGGATCGAAGGCAACAAGAACCTGATCCACCCGCTGTTCAAGGCGACCGCGGCGCAGTATGCGAAGGAGAAGGGGATTGCGCCGGCCTGCATGAAGTCTTGAGCGGCTGACAGGCATGTTGCCTGTCGGCTCCCCCTTTCCCGCAGGCGGGAGGGGGGAGCCGCAAACAAGCGAAGCAAGCGAACCAAGCGAAACAAGCAACGCAAGTCAGGAACACACCCACCGAGCCGTACCATGACCCTCTTGTCCGTCAACAACATCGAAGTCATCTACGACCACGTCATCCTGGTGCTCAAGGGCGTTTCGCTCGATGTGCCGGAAGGCCGGATCGTGGCGCTGCTGGGCGCCAACGGCGCGGGCAAGACCACCACGCTCAAGGCCATCTCCAACCTGCTGCACGCGGAGCGCGGCGACGTCACCAAGGGCTCGATCGAATACCGCGGCGACCGCGTGGACCGCCTCACCCCCAACGAACTGGTCAAGCGCGGCGTGATCCAGGTGATGGAAGGGCGCCACTGCTTCGCCCACCTGACGCTGGAGGAGAACCTGCTCACCGGCGCCTACACGCGCGGGCTGTCGCGCGCCGAGACGCGCGACGCGCTGGAGCGCATCTACGCCTATTTCCCGCGCCTGAAGACGCGCCGCAAATCGCAGGCGGGCTACACCTCCGGTGGCGAGCAGCAGATGTGCGCGATCGGCCGGGCCATGATGGCCAAGCCGAGCATGATCCTGCTCGACGAACCCTCCATGGGTCTGGCGCCGCAAATCGTCGAAGAGATCTTCGAGATCGTGCGCGACCTCAACCAGCGCGAGAAGGTCAGCTTCCTGCTCGCCGAGCAGAACACCATGGTGGCACTGCGCTACGCCGACTATGGCTACATCCTCGAGAACGGCCGCGTGGTGATGGATGGCGAGGCCGAAGCGCTGCGCTCCAACGAGGACGTGAAGGAGTTCTACCTCGGCGTGGCCGCGAACGATGGCGAGGGCGGCGGGCGCAGCTCCTTCCGCGATGTCAAAAGCTATCGCAGGCGCAAGCGCTGGCTCGCCTGAGACGGGCTCATGGATCTGCCGTGCGCCTCGGATGCGCCGCGAGCTGCTTGTTGGGAGCCCCGCGCCCCGAGCCCTAGGCCTTTCCCGGGGCGATTTCCCGGGCTGGGCAGATTTCTTTTTTCACAGTGTTAGCCGCCTATTCACACGCGACCCCAAGCCAAACCATGTCTGAACACTTCGATTCGCTGGAAACGCGCGCGCCGGACGTACGCGCGCAGGCCCTGCTGGCGGACTTGTCGCGCCAGGTAGCCCATGCCAAGGCGCATGCGCCGTACTTCGCGGAACTGCTGCGCGAGGTGGACCCGCGTGCGCTGGACTCGCGCGCCGCGCTGGCGGCGCTGCCGGTGACGCGCAAGTCGGAGCTGACGCAGCGGCAGCGCGCGATGCCGCCGCTGGGCGGGCTCAACGCCACGCCGCTGGGCGGCCTGCGGCATATCTTCCAGTCGCCCGGCCCGATCAATGAGCCGGACGGCCACGGCGCGGACTGGTGGCGCATTGCGCGCGCGATGTTCGCCGCGGGCTTTCGCGCCGGGGACCTGGTCTACAACACGTATTCCTATCACTTCACGCCGGCCGGCATGATGATGGAGTCGGGCGCGCACCGGCTGGGCTGCTGCGTGTTCCCGGCAGGCGTGGGGCAGACCGAGTCGCAGGTGCAGGCGCTGGCCAGCCTGCAGCCGGCGGCCTACGCCGGCACGCCGTCGTTCCTGCGCATCCTGCTGGAGAAGGGCGACGAACTGGGCTTGCCGTGCACCGGCCTGCGCAAGGCGCTGGTATCGGGCGAAGCGCTGCCGCCGTCGCTGCGTGCGTGGTTCGGCGAGCGCGGCATCCGCGTGCAGCAGATGTACGGCAGCGCGGACGTGGGGCTGATCGCCTACGAAACCGAAGGCGGCGACGGCTGGGTGGTGGACGAAGGCGTGCTGGTGGAAATCGTCGAACCCGGTGGCACGCAGCCGATGCGCGAAGGCGAGGTCGGCGAGGTGGTGGTCACCGTGCTCGGCAATGGCGACTATCCGCTGATCCGCTTCGGCACCGGCGATCTCTCCGCCTTCGTGGCCGGCTCCGGCGAGCGCGCCAGCCCGTGCGGGCGCACCAACCTGCGGCTCAAGGGATGGCTTGGCCGGGCCGACCAGACCACCAAGGTCAAGGGGATGTTCGTGCATCCCGGGCAGGTGGGGGAAGTCATGCGGCGGCATCCCGAGGTGCGCGCGGCGCGCCTCGTGGTCACGGGGCGCGTGGGGGCCGATGTGATGACCTTGCATTGCGATGCCGCGGGGGATGATGAAAACCTGGCCCGCGCGATCGGGGAATCGGTGCGGGAGGTGTTGCGCTTGCGTGGGGAGGTGCGTTTTGTCGCTGCGGGGTCGTTGCCGCAGGATGGGAGGGTGATTGAGGATGCTAGGAGTTATGAGTGAAAGGGGGGGGGGGCTGGGGATGAGAGGGCGCCTGTGTCTGTGGCTGGGCCTTTTGGGTCATTGAGGCGCATGCAAGTGCGCCTGCCTCTGTGGGCCTGGCGGCCCGGGCCTTTTGAGTCCTTCAGGTGTATGCAAGTGCGCCTGTCTCTGTGGGCCTAGCGGCGCGGGCTTGGTAGCCCGTTCGGGCACATGTAAGTGTCACTTTTCTTTTCTCGAAAAGAAAAGTAACCAAAAGAAAGCGATTCTTGCAGAAGGCTGGGCGCTCAGACTTTATGGGTGGTGGTGGTTTCGTGGTGGGCGCGTTGGCTTCGATGGGGCTGCTGGCGCTACCGGTTTGCTCGCCTGCGGCATCGCGGGTGGTGTCCGATTCGTGGTGGCGCTGCATGATGGCGAAAGCCCAGGTGGTTCAGGCTGCTGCCGCGACCGGGGTGGATGGGTGCGGCATAGGAATGGCGCTGGTTTCGTGGTGGGCACGGTGGCCCCTATTTGAGCTCGGTGCCCGGTGGCTCCTGACAGGTCCCTGCCCAAGGGCACCGGCTTGAGAAGTAACCCAGCACACCCGCGCCCCGGTCCACCACGCCCACCACGAAAACACGAGAATGCTATATCGTGGCCGCCCGAGCCGGTAACGGCAGATGCCCGAATGGCCTGGGCCTAAGCCATCATGGAGCCGTAATGTGAAACGGCCACATCCAGCATGGCAGCGCGGCCAGCGCCGGTAGCGTCAGCAGCCCAATCAAAGCCAACGCGCCCACCACGAAACCAGCCTCAGACGAGAAGTCTGAGCGCCCAGCCTTCTGCAAGAATCGCTTTCTTTTGGTTACTTTTCTTTTCGAGAAAAGAAAAGTGACACTTACATGTGCGCGAACGGGCTACCAAGCCCGCGCCGCTAGGCCCACAGCCGCGAGCACACAACACAACTTACTCCCCCGCCGCCCCCACGCAATACCCAACAATCGCATCCAACACACTCTCCGCCTCACCCACGGCAGCCGCGCAGCGTATCGCGACCCCCGGATGCTTCTGCCGGCAATCGTCCAGCAATGCCGGCAGATCCCGCCGCAGATGGCCGCCCTGGCCGAAGAACACCGGCACCACCGTGATGTCCGCAATGCCGCCGTTGGCCAGTTCGGCCAGCGTGTCAGGCAGGGACGGCGCCATCAGCTCCAGGAAGGCCAGGCGCACCGTGCTGTCGGGCAAGGCCGCCGCCAGCTTGGCGTGCAACCGGTCGAACGGCTCGCGCCAGCGCGCGTCGCGCGCGCCGTGGCCGAACAGGACCAGTGCCTTGGCGGGAGTGGCAGGGGCGTTCATGAGTGCGGCCTAGTGCCGGTCCACCCAGCGCAAAGCGCCAAGCGCCACCAGCAGGTACAGCGTGCCGGGAATCAGCGCCGAGACGATCGGCGGCCAGGTATGGAGCAGGCCCACGTGCGAGAACAGCGTGTTGGACAGGTGGAAGGACAGCCCCAGCATGATGCCGCCGAACACCTTCACGCCCACCGCGCCGGCCCGCGCGTGCAGGTAGGCGAAGGGCAGGGCCAGCGCCACCATGACGAACAGCGTGAGCGGGTAGATCACCTTCTTCCAGAAGGCGATCTCGTAGCGCTGGGTGTCCTGCTTGTTGTCGCGCAGGTGGCGGATATAGCGGAACAGGTCCAGCGTGGACATGCGCTCCGGCTCGACCAGCAGCACCGACAGGATCTGCGGCGTCAGTTCCGAGCGCATGGTCATGCTAGCCACGCTCTTCTGCTCGCCGCGGAAGACCGGGGCCAGGGCATCGGCCTTGCCGGGCTCGCCGCGCGGCAGCTCCAGGAAGTGCGTCTCGGTGACGTCGCTGAGCTGCCAGGACTGGCTGCCCTGGTAGCGGCCTTCCTTGGCCACGCGGATCACGCCGAGACGGTACTGGTCGTCGAACTCGTAGATGGTGACGCCGGTGATGCTCTGGTCGGGACGCAGGCCGGCCACGTTGACGAAGCGGGTGACCTCGTGGCCTTTGCCGGCGTCGCGGTCGCGGTCCTTGACCCACACGCCGGAGCGGAAGCCGGACGACACCGTGGCGCCGAGCGCCTCGAGCTTGACCTTCTGCGCGTACTGCTCGGCCTTGGGGCCGATGAACTCGCCGAATATGAAGGTGACGATGGCCAGCGGCACCGCCAGCTTGAACAGCGAGAACAGCGCCTGCCGCGTGTTGAGGCCGGCCACGCGGAAGATGGTGTACTCGGACTGGCTGGCCAGCTGCGAGAACACGTAGATCGCGCTGATCAGCACCGCGATCGGCAGCACCTCGTAGATGCGCGTGGGCGCCTGCAGGATGACGTGGAAAAATGCCACCAGCGAGGTGTAGCGCCCGGCCACGCTTTCCAGTTCGCTGAGCATGTCGAAGAACACGAACAGCGCCAGCACGGCGAACAGGATGAAGGAGAAGACGCCGTAGATCAGGCGGCCGAAATACCGCTCGTAGACGCGCAATACCCTCATGCCTGGCCACCCTTGGCGGCCTTGCGCGGCAGCCCCAGCACGGCGCGCCAGCCGCCCAGGCTGATGTTCTGGCGATAACGGAACAGCATCACCGCGCCCAGCAGGGCGATCAGGTGGAACGGCCACCAGGCCATGGCGAAGGGGATGGAGCCGGAGCGCACCCAGGATTGCGAGAGATTGATCAGGTTGCTGTAGGTCAGGTAGATCAGCACCGCGAACACCAGCGGCGTGTAGCGGCCCAGGCGCGGGTTGACGTAGGCCAGGGGAATGGCGATCAGCACGAAGTTGAAGGCCAGCAGCGGCAGCGACATGCGCCACAGCAATTCGCCCAGGTTCTCATTGGTGCGGTTGCGCAGCAGGTCGATGGTGTCGCGGCTCTTGGTGGGCAGGCTGGCGTCGGACTCGGGTGGTTTGTTGTCCACCTTGACCGCGTACTGGTCGAATTCGACGATGCGGTAATCGAGCTTGCCGGGGGTGCCGGTATAGCGGCGGCCGTTTTCCATCACGACCAGGCGGTCACCGTTGGGCATGGTGCGGAACTGGCCCTGGTGGGCCAGCGACACGCCGATCTTGCCGGCTTCGGCGCTGGCCACGAAGACATTGCGCGCGTGGCTCATGTCGGCGTCGATGCTTTCGATGAACAGCACGTAGTTGCCCTTGGCCGGCTCGATGAAGCGCCCGGCGGCGATCATGGACAGCACGCCGCGCTGCTCGAAGCGGTCGCGGAACAGGGCGCTCTGCTGGTTGGCCCACGGCCACGCGAACATGCCCAGCAGCAGCGACATGACGATGAACGGCGCGGCGAACTGCAGCACGGGCTTGACCAGGTCGCGCAGCGAGATGCCGGCCGAGAACCACACCACCATCTCCGAATCCTTGTACCAGCGCGTGAGCACGATCAGGGTGGAGATGAACAGCGTGGCGGAGAGCAGGATCGACAGGTAGCCGATGGTGGCCAGGCCGATCAGCATCAGGACGTCGTTCGGGCTGGCCTGGCCATTGGCGGCCATGCCAAGGATGCGGATCACGAGCGAGGTCAGCATGAAGGTCAGCATGACCAGGAACACCGCCCCGGCGGTGTAGGCGAGCTCGCGACGCAAGGCTTGTTGAAAGATCATGCGTTGTCGGTTCCGGGCTGCCGGCCGGCGCGGGCGATGGTGCGCCGGTGGGCTTGCTAGTCAGCATAGCGGACCGGCGGCGGCAAATCGCGGATAATAGGAGCTTTCTTTGGACGAGCCCCTGGAAGGAAGCGCGATGGAATTTAGCACAAAAGCCTTGGATTGGAGCAAAGCTGGCCAAAATGGTTTCCTGGCGACCAAGACCGATTGCCTCGTGGTGGGCCTGTTTGAAGGACAGAGCCTGGCCGGTGTGGCAAAGGCGCTCGACGTGGCCACCAAGGGCTTGGTGTCGCGGCTCGTCAAGCTCGGCGATTTCGAGGGCAAGCGCGCTACGCAGCTGATGCTGCACGAGGTGGCCGGCGTGGGCGCGGCCCGCGTGCTGTTGGTGGGCCTGGGCAAGGAGGGCGAGTTCAACGACAAGGCCTTCGCCGAGGCCGTGCGCACCGCGCTGCGTGCCTTGTCCGGCACGCGTGCGTCCAATGTGCTGTGGTGCCTGGCCCAGCAGCAGGCGCCCCAGCAGGCCGGCAACGCCGCCAACCTGTCCTGGCGCCTGATCACCACCGTCACGCTGATCCGCGAGGCGGGCTACCGCCTGCTGGAGCGCCATCCCGGGCTCAAGCGCGCCGGCGCCGCCGCCAATGGCAAGGACAAGGCCACCGGCCTGCGCAAGGTGGTGCTGACCGTGGATGCGGCCGACGCCAAGGCAGCGGCCCAGGCTGTGGTGCGCGGCGCTGCCATCGCCAGCGGCATGGAGCTGACCAAGGACCTCGGCAACCTGCCTTCCAATATCTGCACGCCCACCTACCTGGCCAACACCGCGCGCGGCATCGCCAAGCGCCACAAGCTCAAGGTGGAAGTGCTGGGCCGCAAGCAGATCGAAGCGCTCAAGATGGGCGCCTTCCTGGCCGTGACCAAGGGCGCGGTCGAGCCGCCCCAGTTCATCGTGCTGCGCTACGACGGCGCCTCGGCCAAGCAGGCGCCGGTGGTGCTGGTGGGCAAGGGCATCACCTTCGATACCGGCGGCATCTCGCTCAAGCCCGGCGAGGGCATGGACGAAATGAAGTACGACATGTGCGGCGCGGCTTCCGTGCTGGGCACCCTGCAGGCGGTGGCCGAGATGGGCCTCAAGCTGAACGTGATCGCCGTGGTGCCCACTTGCGAGAACATGCCCGCGGGCAACGCCACCAAGCCGGGCGACGTGGTCACCAGCATGTCCGGCCAGACCATCGAGATCCTCAACACCGACGCCGAAGGCCGCCTGGTCCTGTGCGACGCGCTGACCTACGTGGAGCGCTTCAAGCCCGCGGCGGTGATCGACGTGGCCACGCTGACCGGCGCCTGCATCATCGCGCTGGGCCACGTCAACAGCGGCCTGTACGCGCGCAACGACGGCCTGGCCGACCAGCTGCTGCAGGCGGGCCGCAAGGCCATGGACACCGCCTGGCGCATGCCGCTGGACGACGACTACCAGGACCAGCTCAAGTCCAACTTCGCCGACATGGCCAATATCGGCGGCCGCCCGGCCGGCAGCGTGACCGCGGCCTGCTTCCTGGCGCGCTATACCGAGAAGTACGACTGGGCCCACCTGGACATCGCCGGCACGGCATGGAAGAGCGGCGCGGCCAAGGGCGCGACCGGCCGTCCGGTGCCCCTGCTGGCGCAGTTCCTGATGGACCGCGCAGGCTGAGGCGGGCACGGTCCGGTGCCTGCGGGCGCCGGACCGTGCCGCCCCTCCCGCATTAAGAGGATTGCCCTTGACCATGACGCGCATCGATTTCCACAGCAACGTGCCCGACAAGCTCGGCTACGCCTGCCGCCTGATCCGCAAGGCCTACGGCGCCGGCCAGAAGCTGGTGGTGCATGGCGCGCCGGAGCAGCTGGCGCAGCTCGATGCGCTCCTGTGGACATTCTCCGCGCTGGATTTCCTGCCGCACTGCGGCGTCGATCACCCGCAAGCCGCGATGACGCCGATCGTGCTGGCCGCCACGCTGGACCAGGCGCCGCACCACCAGTTGCTGATCAACCTCGATACGCAGCCGCCCGCGCAGTTCGCCAGTTTCGAGCGCATGATCGAAGTGGTGGGCAGCGAAGCCGCCGACCGCGACGCCGGGCGCGAGCGCTTCCGCCTCTATCGCGAGCGCGGCTATCCGCTGGCGCACCACGATATCGCGCAGGCCAGCCAGGGCAAGGGAGAGGCAGCATGACCGAACGCACCACCTCGCGCGTGATCCCGCGCATCGGGCCCAACGACAGCATTCCCCTGCTCACGGAGGTCATCGACCTTCCCGCCGATGCATCCCGGCAGGCTGCTGCCGAAACCGCGCAAGCTGTGCCCGCGCACCCCGTCGCCGATCGCGCGACCCAGCCGCATATTGACCACGAACCATCCTGGCCCGGCCCGGCCACCCATGTGGTGGTGCCGCGCGAAGCCGGTGCGGCCACGCCCGCACCCGAAGTGCCGTTGCTGGGCCAGCCCAGCCCGTCGGCGCTCGAGGGTGCGTATTCCGCCTGGCATGGCTTGCCGCCGGCGGCAGGCCATGCTGCCGTGCCGGCGCCGCCGAGCGACGAGGAACTGCGCGCGGTGCGCAGCGAACTGCTGACCCGCGTGATGATGCGCTTTCGCACCGAGTGGCCGCAGGTGGTGGAGGCGCACACCGAAGCCACGCTGCAATCGCGGCTGGCCCCGCTGACCGCGCAGCTGGCCGCCGAGCTGACGCAGGCGCTGGAGGCGCGGCTGGTGGAATGGCTGGACGCCACGCTGGAAGAGATCGAACGGGATCCGGGCGGGGTCTGAGCGCGGGCGACGGATTGCCCGACGTTTTACACTCTCCCGACTCAGGGGGAGCAGAACAAACGGAAGTCGAAAAAAAGCCCGCGATCTCTCGCGGGCTTTTTTCTTCAGGCCTGGGGCAGTCTGCGCGGACTCAGTCCGTCACCGCGCCCTTGCTTGCCGTCGACGCCAGCTTGGCGAACTTCGCCAGCACGCCACGCGTGTAGCGCGGTGCCGGCTGCTTCCAGCTGGCGCGGCGCTTGGCCAGTTCTTCGTCGCTCACGTTGAGCTGCAGCAGCAGCTTGTGCGCGTCGATGGTGACCGAGTCGCCTTCCTGCACCAGGGCGATATTGCCGCCCACGTGCGCTTCCGGCGCGACGTGGCCGACCACCATGCCCCAGGTGCCGCCGGAGAAGCGGCCGTCGGTGATGAAGCCGACCGATTCGCCCAGGCCCTTGCCGATGATGGCGGAGGTGGGGGCCAGCATCTCGGGCATGCCGGGGCCGCCCTTGGGGCCCAGGTAGCGCAGCACCAGGATGTCGCCGGCGTTGATCTTGTCGGCCAGGATGGCGTCCATGGCGCTCTGCTCGTCTTCGAACACACGGGCCGGGCCGGTGATGACCGGGTTCTTCAGGCCGGTGATCTTGGCGACCGCGCCTTCCTCGGCCAGGTTGCCCTTCAGGATGGCGAGGTGGCCTTCCTTGTAGAGCGCCTTTTCGATCGGCAGGATCACGTCCTGGTCGGCACGCGGGGTGTCGGACACGTTTTCCAGTTCCTCGGCCAGCGTGCGGCCGGTGATGGTCAGGCAGTCGCCGTGCAGCAGGCCGGCCTTGAGCAGGATCTTCATGACCTGCGGGATGCCGCCGGCCTTGTGCAGATCAGTGGCCACATACTGGCCCGACGGCTTCAGGTTGCAGATCACCGGCACCTTGCGGCGGATGCGCTCGAAGTCGTCGATGGTCCATTCGACTTCCGCCGAGTGGGCGATCGCCAGGTAGTGCAGCACGGCGTTGGTCGAGCCGCCGGTGGCCATGATCAGCGAGACCGCGTTCTCGATCGACTTGCGCGTGATGATGTCGCGCGGCTTGATGTCCTTCTTGATGGCCTCGACCAGCACGCGAGCCGATTCGGCGGCGCTGTCGACCTTTTCCTGGTCGGGGTTGGCCATGGTCGACGAGTACAGCAGCGACATGCCCAGCGCCTCGAACGAGGAGCTCATGGTGTTGGCGGTGTACATGCCGCCGCACGAACCGGACGACGGGCAGGCGTTCTTCTCCACACCCTCGAAGTCTTCCACGCTCATGCGGCCGGCGGTGAATTCGCCCACGGCCTCGAACGAGGACACGATGGTCAGGTCCTTGCCCTTCCAGTTGCCCGGCTTGATGGTGCCGCCGTAGACATAGATGCCCGGCACATTGGTGCGCGCCAGCGCGATCATGCCGCCCGGCATGTTCTTGTCGCAGCCGCCGATCACGACCACGCCGTCCATCCACTGGCCCTGCGTCGCGGTAGTACATCGAGCGGTTGGGGGAGCGCGCCACGCCTTGCGTGATGTTTTGCGAGCGTTTGTTGTATGCCATGGGAATCTCCGGGGGATGGGGTGCCGGCCTGCGGGGGCCGCTCAGCTGACTGAGCGCCGGGCAGGCGCCTGCCATGTTGTGGGCGACAGCATGCCGCTTGCGTTTTATCGTGTCAAATATATTATTCAACCTCTATTGAGTCGAAAAACATATCAGGAGACCAATTGGACCTGCGCCAGTTGCGGTACTTCGTCACGGTGGCGGAAGAGTTGCATTTCGGCCGCGCCGCGCGGCGCCTGGCCATGACCCAGCCGCCGCTGTCCCAGCAGATCCAGGCGCTGGAAGAGGAGATCGGCGTGCAACTGTTCCTGCGCACGCGCCGCTCGGTGGCGCTCACCCCCGCGGGCCAGCAATGGCTGCCCGAGGTGCGCCGCGTGCTGGCCGATGCCGCCGCGCTGCCCGGGCTGGCCCAGCGCCTGGCGCGCGGCGAGGCGGGCACGCTCTCGCTGGCCTTTGTCAGCACCGCCGACTACGGCATCCTGCCGGACCTGCTGCGGCGCTTCCGCGCGCGCCATCCCAATGTGCAGTTGCAATTGCGCGAAGCCACCAGCGATATCCAGCTCGAGGCGCTGATGGAAGGCGCCATCGACGCCGGCCTGGTGATCCGCCCGCAATTGCCGGCCATGCCGCACGGCGTGTCCTACCTGCCACTGGTGCGCGAGCCGCTGGTGATGGCCGTGCCGCAGGGCTGGCGAGCGCAGGGCGCGGCCCACGACGGCAGGGACGCGGGGCAGGGCATCTCGCTGCGCGAGGCGGCTGGCGAGCCGCTCATCATCTTCCCGCGCAGAAGCGCGCCGGCGTTTTATGACATCATTACGGGCTGCTATGCGCGCGAAGGCCTGACGCCGGTGATTGCCCAGGAGGCCATCCAGATGCAGACCATCGTCAGCCTGGTATCCGCCGGCATGGGGGTGGCGCTGGTGCCGGCTTCGCTGTGCAACCTTCGCCGCACCGGTGTGTCCTACCTGCCGTTGCGCGACGCCGGGCCGGATATCGAGACCGGGCTGGTCTGGCGCGAGGCCGGCGCCGGCAGCGTGAGCCCGGTGCTGAGCTCCTTCATCGAGATCGCCGGCGCGCTCGCGTCTGCCATGACTGTGACGCAAAAGGCTGGCATAAAGCCGGACGCGGCCGCCGCCTGATCCTGGCGCGGCCACGCGCCGCGCGTGCGCGGCGCGAACCTACAACCCTAATTCACGGCAAACATGCTGATTCACCCGCAATTCGACCCGGTCGCCATTCACCTCGGTCCGCTCGCCATCCGCTGGTACGGGCTGATGTACCTGGCCGGCTTCATCATGTTCCTGTGGTTCGGCCGCCTGCGCATCCGCCAGCCGCATATCGCCGCGCAAGGCTGGACCGTCAAGGACCTCGACGACATGCTGTTCTTCGGCGTGCTGGGCGTGATCCTGGGCGGGCGGCTGGGCTACGTGCTGTTCTACAAGGCCGACTACTACCTCGCGCACCCGCTCGAAGTCCTCAAGGTATGGGAAGGCGGCATGGCCTTCCACGGCGGCTTTCTCGGCGTGATCGTGGCGATGTGGCTGTTCGCCAGGCTGCGCGGCCGGCACTGGATGGAAGTGACCGACTTCATCGCGCCGATGATCCCGTGCGGCCTGGCGGCCGGGCGCATCGGCAACTTCATCAACGGCGAGCTGTGGGGCCGGCCCACCGACCTGCCGTGGGGCATGGTCTTCCCGCAGGCCGGCGACAACATCCTGCGCCATCCGTCGCAGCTGTACCAGTTCGCCGGCGAAGGCGTGGCGCTGTTCATCATCCTGTGGCTGTTCGCCAGGAAGCCCCGCCCGATGGGCGCGGTCTCGGGCGTGTTCCTGATCGGCTACGGCGGTTTCCGCTTCCTGGCCGAGTTCGCGCGCGAGCCGGACAACTTCCTCGGCCTGCTGGCGCTGAATTTCTCGATGGGGCAGTGGCTCAGCCTGCCGATGATCCTGGCGGGCGTGGGGATACTGGTGTGGGCCAATCGCCGGGGCGATGCGGCGCGGGCCCAGGTGCGGTAAGCGCCGGCCGCGGACTGGAGAAAGCGGGCTTCGGCCCGCTTTTTTCATGGGGCTCCCCCATGTTCGTCCAGGCAAGAGCCGTCGCTTGCGACGGCGTGGACGGCGCGGATGTGATGGCCGCGCGATGTCGACAGGGCGGCTCCGGCTTGCGCGCCAACGGCCCCTGGGCGGGGCCGCCGGCGGTGTATATGCTTGCCTTCAGGCGCGCCGTCTGCCACACCCCGGCCAGCGGCGCACGCCGTCCGGCCCGAGGCGGGGCCAGGGGAGACAGCGATGGAAATGGCGCGTGAGGCGGCGGCACCGGCGGCGTCTGCGAAGCGGGTGCGCCTTGCTGCCACGGCGGACCTGCGGGACGATGCCGTGCTGCCCGCCCGGGTGGACGGCGTGGATCTGGTCGTGATCGGACATGGCGGCGGCGCGGCGGTCTACCAGGGGCACTGCCCGCACCGGGGCACGCTGCTGGCCGAGGGCGTCATCGACAACGGCGTGCTGACCTGCCGCGGGCACGGCTGGCGCTTCGACTGCGCCTCGGGAAATGCCGTGGACCAGCCCGGGGTCTGCCTGAAGCGGTTCGCCGCCTTCGTCGAGGACGGCGGGGTCAGCGTGGACCGCGACGAGGTTCTTGCCTGGCAATGCCGGGAGGCAGACAGGGAGGCAGACAGGGAGGCGGACGGGCAGGCTGACCGGCAGGTGGCGCCGCCATCCGCGGCGCCAGGCGCTGGCCCGCGGCCGCTCTCGGCGCTTCCCGGGCCGAAGGGCCTGCCCTTGCTGGGCAGCACGCTGCAGCTGCTGTGGGCGCAGCGGCGGATGCACCTGGTGTTCGAGCGGTGGTGCGACGAGTTTGGCCCGCTTTACCGCATCCGCCTGATGAACCGCCCGGCTCTGGTGATCGCCGAGGGGGCATGGATCGACAAGATCCTGCGCGACAGGCCCGCGACCTATCGTCGCCTCGGCGCGCTCGAGGCGGTGGCCTCCGAGATGGGCGCGCTCGGCGTGTTCGCCGCCGAGGGCGAAGCGTGGCGCAGGCAGCGCCGGCCGGTGGCGCAGGCGCTCGATGCGCACCGGCTGCGCGATTTCTTCCCCATGCTGGCCAAGGTCACGCGCAGGCTGCAGCGGCGCTGGGAATCCGCCGCTGCGCAGGGGCGCGCGGTCGACGTGCAGCAGGACCTGATGCTGTACACGGTGGATGTGACGACCGCACTGGCCTTCGGCTACGACATGAATACGCTGGAGCGCGAAGGCGAGGTCATCCAGCGGCATCTCGAGCAGATCCTGCCGATGGTGAACCGGCGCATCAATGCGCCATTTCCGTACTGGCACTATCTCCGCCTGCCGGCCGACCGCGCCTTCGACCGGGCAAGGGCCGAGATCCGCCAGACCATCGGCGAGTTCGTGGCCGCGGCCCGCCAGCGCCTGGCGCAGGCGCCCGAACTGGCCGGACGCCCGTCCAACTTCCTGGAAGCGATGCTGGTGGCCCAGGCCGCGGGACAGGCGCCACTGGATGACGAGGAGCTGTTCGCGAATATCTTCACGATCCTGGTGGCGGGCGAGGATACGACCGCCAACACGGTGGCCTGGATGATGCATTTCATGTGCTGCCATGCGGACGTCCAGCGCAGGATGCAGGAGGAAGTGGCGGCAGTGCTGGGGCAGGCCGACATCCTGCAAGACATGGGCGATGCCGCCAGGCTCGTGTACGTGGAGGCGGTCGCGCACGAATCGTTGCGGCTCAAGCCGGTGGCGCCGTTCTTCTTTCTCGAACCCAACGAAGACGTGGAGATCGGCGGCGTGCGCGTGCCGCGCGGAACGCTGCTGGTGCTGCTGAACCGTCCGGGCGTGCTGCAGGAGCGCAATTTCCCCGCCGCCCGCGAGTTCCGGCCAGAGCGCTGGCTGCAAGGCACGGCGGCCGCGGCCCGGCATCGCAGCGGCTTCGTGCCGTTCGGCTCGGGACCGCGCTTGTGTCCGGGGCGCAACCTCGCCTTGCTGGAGGCCAAGGCGGCCATCTCCATGGTCTGCCAGCGCTTTGACGTCAGGCATGCGCCCGGATCTGGGCCGGTGGGAGAGGCCTTTGTCTTTACGATGATGCCGACGGCGCTGCGGGTGGTGCTGTCCGCGCGCTAGCCGGACCGGCAGCGTGGCTGCCGGGGCTCAGTCCACCTGGGCCCCGGACTTCTTCACGATCACCGCCCATTTGTCGAGGTCGGCCTTGAGCATGGCGGCGAACTGCTGCGGCGTGCCGGAGAGCACTTCGGCGCCTTGCGCCGCCAGCTTGTCGCGCAGGGTCTTGTCGGCCAGCGCGGCCTGCATGGTCTGCGCGAGCTTCTGCGTGACTTCCCTGGGCGTGCCCTTGACCGCGAACAGGCCGACCCAGAGGTCGCCGCTATAGCCCGGCACGGTCTCGCCGATGGCCGGAATGTCCGGCGCGAACGGCGAGCGCCTGGCCGAACTGACGCCGAGCGCGCGCACCTTGCCGGCCTTGATATGCGCCAGCACCGAGGGCAGGCTGGCGAAGGCCAGCGGCACCTGGTTGCCGAGCACGTCGTTGAGCGCGGGCGCCACGCCCTTGTAGGGCACGTGCTCCAGCTTGATGCCGGCCATGCTGTTGAGCATCTCGCCCAGCAGGTGGTTGAGCGTGCCGTTGCCGGCCGAGGCATAGCGGTAGAAGTCGGGCTTGGCCTTGGCCATGCTGATCAGCTCGGGCAGGGTCCTGGCGGGGAAGGCGGGATTGGCCACCAGCACATTGGGCACGCTCGCCACCGGCGAGATCGGCTCGAAATCGCGCACCGGGTCGAACGGCACCTGCCGGTACAACGAGGGATTGATGGCCTGGGTGCTGCTGATGGTCATCAGCAGGGTGTAGCCGTCCGGCGCCGAGGGGCACGATCATCTGGATGGGTTTGGCAGGGTAGCCCTCGGCTTGCGCGGCAGTGCCGGCGAACAGCGAAATCGCCGCGGCGATGCCGGCCAGGACATGGCGGGTGCGTTGCATGGTGTCTCCTCATTGTTGTGATGGCGGCGCGCCTGCCTCTGCCTTCTGCGTTCTGCTTTTCGCTTCGCAGGGCTGACGGCTGCGCCTTGCCTTTGCTGGCAACGACTCTACATCAGGGGAATGTGCCGGGGAAATTCAATCGCCGACTACCGCCATAAGTTTTATTTATTCCGGCACGCCTGGCTCAAAGGTGCCCGGCGCGAGCTTGAGCGAGCCGCCCTGGGCGATGCGCGCGTCGACGATCTCGCGCAGGATCTCCGCCACGGCTTGCGCCGCGCGCGTGCGCGGCAGCGCGCGCGGCCAGCACAGCGACAGCGTGCGGCGCAGTTCGGGCACGATCAGGCGCGTGGGCATGGCGGCGTCGCCGGGGTCCACCGCCGAGGCCGGCAGGATGGTGCAGGCCAGCCCTTCGCGCGCGCAGGCCAGCAGGAAGGGCAGGGAATCCAGATCGGCCACCACGTTCAGCGCGAGGCCTGCCTGCGCGAAGCTGCGTTCGATCACCTCGCGCAAGCCCTGCGAGCCGCTCGGCAGGACCAGCGGCACGCCGGCCAGTTGTCTGAGCGCGATGGTGTCGCGGCGCGTGCGTGCCGGACGGCGGCCGCTGCCGGCGGCGCCTTGCACCGGTCCGGCGGGCCCGGGCGGGGTACCGACCAGGTACAGCGCTTCGCTCGCCAGCATCTCCGGCTCGACCGCGCGGGAGGCGGTGTCGCGGAACAGGATGGCGAAGTCGAGCCGGTTGTTGTTGAGCAGCTCCGAGATGTAGCCGCTCATGCTTTCGAACAGTTGCAGGCGCACCTGCGGATAGCGCGCCCGCACCGCCCTGATCAGCGGCATGCCAAAGGCCGCGGCGGCGGTGGTAGGCAGGCCGATGGCGACCGCGCCGGTGACTTCGGCGCCCGCAGCCCGCACGTCGGCCCCGGCGCTCTCCACCTGCTTGAGGATGGTGCGCGCGTGCCGGTACAGGGTCTTGCCGGCTTCGGTGGGCTTGACGCCCTTGGGGCCGCGGTGCACCAGCGGCACGCCGTACTCTGCCTCGAGCGCGGCCAGTTGCTGGCTCAGCGCGGGCTGCGCCACGCACGCCACTTCGGCCGCGCGGGTCAGGCTGCCATGGTCGACGATGGCTACGAAGTAGCGCATGGAGCGGATATCCATCGGGTGTCCCTTGCTTCTGCGTTACGGGTGTGAGGTATTCATTCCACTTATGGCCGCCTCGGCATTCCCTATTTCCCAAGGGGCGCAGCCAAGGCTAGATTGTGGGCTGGCCGGCCGGGTTCGCATGTTCGCGCGCCGGCATTCATCCACGTACCAGCGCACCCACGCATCCAGCCATGTCCCAACCGCTGCAAGGCATCACCGTTGTTTCCCTGGAGCAGGCGATCGCCGCGCCATTCTGCACCCGCCAGCTGGCCGACCTCGGCGCGCGCGTGATCAAGATCGAGCGCCCCGGCACGGGCGATTTCGCGCGCGCCTACGATGGCCGCGTGCGCGGATTGTCCTCGCATTTCGTGTGGACCAACCGCTCCAAGGAAAGCGTGACGCTGGACGTCAAGCATGCGCTCGCCGCGCCGGTGCTGGATGCACTGCTGGCGCGCGCCGACGTGCTGGTGCAAAACCTGGCGCCGGGCGCGGCGGCGCGGCTCGGGCTCGACTACCAGGCGCTGAGCGCGCGCTTCCCGCGCCTGATCGTCTGCGATATCTCGGGCTATGGCGCCGACGGCCCCTACCGCGACAAGAAGGCATACGACCTGCTGGTGCAGAGCGAATCGGGCTTTGTCTCGGTGACCGGCACGCCGGAGGAAGGCGCCAAGGCCGGCGCCTCGGTGGCCGATATCGCGGCCGGCATGTATGCCTACAGCAATATCCTGGCGGCGCTGATCGAGCGCGGCCAGACCGGTCGCGGCAAGCGCATCGATATCTCGATGCTGGAATCCACCGTGGAGTGGATGGGCTTTCCGCTCTACTACGCGTTCGATGGCGCCGAGCCGCCTGCGCGCGCCGGTGCCGCGCATGCCACCATCTATCCCTATGGCCCGTTCCCCACCGGCGACGGCAAGACCGTGATGCTGGGCCTGCAGAACGAGCGCGAATGGAGTACGTTCTGCCAGCGCGTGCTGGAGGATCCCGCGCTCGCCACGCATGCCGACTATGCCGACAACACCCGGCGCAGCGCGAACCGTGCCGCGCTGCGCGCGCGCATCATACAGGCCTTCGCCGCGCTGAGCGCCGAGCAGGTCACGGCGCGCCTCGATGCGGCCGGCATCGCCAATGCGCGGGTCAACACCATGGCCGATGTCTGGGCGCATCCGCAGCTTGCGGCGCGCCAGCGCTGGCGCCAGGTCGCCACGCCCGCGGGCCCGGTGCCCGCGCTGCTGCCGCCCGGCACGCAGGATGCACGCATGGACCCGGTGCCGGCGGTTGGCGAGCACACCGCCGCCGTGCTGGCTGAACTGGGCTGGACCCCCGGCCAGGTGCAGGCGCTGCAGGGCGCGGGCGCGGTCTGAGCGCGCCCGCTGCCGGCGAGGGGCCGGCGCGCATCGGCCGCGCGGCCGGTCCGGGCCTGGATGCGGTCTTCGTCGATTTCGAGTGCGCGGTGGCACCCGCGGCCGAGGGGCCGGCGCCCGGCCGTCGATCCCTCCGCTGACGAAGCCTATCCTGCATGCGGCTATGCAACATCGATTTTTGTTGTCTTCACGCCCCTATTATTCATAATTATGAATTATTGGGACGGCTGAGCCCCGCCACGCATGGCGTTGCCGTGACCCCGATGCCATCGCCCTTTTCCCGCCGGAGCGTTTCATGCGCATCATCCAGCAGGCCCTGTATCTCGAAGTCGCGGAGCGCCTGCGCACCATGATCGACGAGCATGCGCTGATGCCCGGCGCGTGGATCGACGAGGCCAGCGTGGCCGAATCGATGGGGATCTCGCGCACGCCGATGCGCGAAGCGCTCAAGGTGCTGGCGGCCGAGGGCCTGGTGCGGCTGGAACCACGCCGCGGCTGCTTCGTCAATGCGCTGTCCGAGCAGGATCTCGACGAAATCTTCCCGCTGATGGCGCTGCTGGAAGGGCGCTGCGCCTTCGAGGCCGCACGCAATGCCGGCGCCGCCGACCTGGAGGCGCTCGAAAGTCTCCACGCCGAGCTGGCGCAATACGCGCAGGCCGGCAATATCGACGCCTACTACGAAACCAACTACCAGATCCACGAAGCGATCCAGAGGCTGGCGGGCAACCGCTGGCTGTCCGGCCTGATCAGCGACTTGCGCAAGGTGCTGCGGCTGTCGCGCCACAAGAGCCTGAAGCTGCCTGGCCGCATCCGCGAGTCCTGCGCCGAGCACCTGTCGGTGTTCTCGGCGCTCAAGGCGCACGACTCCGAGGGCGCGGAGGCGCTGATGAAGACCCATCT
Organism: Cupriavidus sp. 05N40; assembly: GCF_056397305.1. NCBI lineage: Bacteria > Pseudomonadati > Pseudomonadota > Betaproteobacteria > Burkholderiales > Burkholderiaceae > Cupriavidus > Cupriavidus sp. 05N40. The sequence continues at coordinate 40,487 of NZ_JBFTND010000087.1, read as the reverse complement.
GCTGCGCCAGCGCGGCGCGCTCAGGGCGCTCGACGTGGCGGAGCAGCAGGCCGGCACCGCGCCGGCCGAACCGGCCGCGGCCGGCGCGTCGCGTCGCGGCGGCTTGCGCCTTGCCGGCAAGGATGCGGCCGGCATCGCCGATGCGGTGCCGGGCAAGCCTGCCATCGCCCGATCCCCCGAAGTCTGACCATTTGACAGTTCGATAGCAGGTACGCCATGGATGCCCTCAGCAGCGAACAGAAAGTCAGTGCGCCTCTTGCCGGTCCCGAGCCTTCGGGCGAAACCCTGTTGTCGCGCTTCGGCCGCTGGTGGGGCCGCAAGGGCGATCGCGATACCGCGGGCAACGCCAAGCCAGGCGCCAGGGCCGACGCCAGGACCGGTGCCACCCCGGCGGCGCTGCCGGCGCGCGTGCTGCGCCGGCAGCGCGAGCAGCTGCGCCAGTGCTTCGACGCGCGCCTGACCGATGGCGCCGCCAATGCCGCCGCGCAGTCGTGGCGCGCGGAGTACGAGGCGGCGGGCGACGAGGCGCGGCAGGCCATGCTCGGCGTGCTGGCCGAAGTGGCCGCCAGCGGCAGCGAGGCCGGCGAGGCCGGCGGCAATGCCGGCGCCGCGTCGGGCTTGTCGCAGGCGCTGTCCAATGCGCGCATCCGCTTCTTCAAGCGGCTGGCCGCCTTGCACGGGCAGCAGCAGGACGCCAGCGTGTGCGGGCTGCATTTCCTGATCGGCCTGCGCGCCGACATGCTGCGCTGGCACAAGCGCATGCCGGGCCTGCGCCCGCTCGACGACGATCTCGAGGCATTGTTCTCCAACTGGTTCGACGTGGGGCTGCTGGAGTTGCAGCCGATCACCTGGGACTCGCCGGCCTCGCTGCTGGAGAAACTGATCCGCTACGAGGCGGTGCACGAGATCTCCTCGTGGGCCGACCTGCGCAACCGGCTCGATTCCGACCGCCGCTGCTACGCCTTCTTCCACCCGCGCATTCCGCGCGAGCCGCTGATCTTCGTCGAGGTGGCCTTCGTGCCCGAGATGGCGGCCAACGTGCATGCGCTGCTTGACGAAGCCGCGCCGGTGGAAGACCTGCGCCGCGTGAAATGGGCCATCTTCTATTCGATCTCCAATACGCAGGCGGGGCTGTGCGGCGTGAGCTTCGGCAACTTCCTGCTCAAGCGCGTGATCGAGGAACTGCAGCGCGAGTTTCCCAAGCTCAAGCAGTTTGCCACCTTGTCGCCGATTCCCGGCTTTGCCGACTGGCTGCGCAAGCGCGACGGCGCGGCGGTGGCCAAGGTGCTGGGCGACAAACGCCTGGCGCGCTGGCGCGAGCGCCACGGCGAGCCGCCGGCGGACGGCGCCGGCTGGCTGGCGGCGCTGGCGCCCGGAGCGGACGCCGACGCCGCGCAGTCCGTGGATGGCAAGCACGCCAGGGAGGATGCGGTGCAGCGCGATACCGCGCTGGCGCTGGCCGCGCATTTCCTGGTGCGCGAGCGCCACCAGGCATTGCCGGCAGATCCCGTGGCGCGCTTCCACCTTGGCAACGGCGCCTGCGTGGAGCGCCTGAACTGGGCCGCCGACCTCTCGCGCAAGGGCCGCGCGCAGTCGTGCGGCATGATGGTGAATTACCTTTACGTGCCCGAGGCGCTCGACGACAATCTAGCTCGCCTTGGCAATGGCAACCCGCGCATCAGCAGATCCGTCGGCAAGCTGTTGTGACCCTGGTCAGGTCGTGAACAAGGTTTTCTTCGTCGGGCCATCCAGCACTTCCCCGCAGTTTTTCGCAGTTCTATCGTTTGACTTTCCGCAGCAGAAGAGAGAGGAGACAGAGCAATGAATCGTCGTCAGTTCCAACTGGCAGGGCTGGCCTGCGCACTGGGCGCGAGCCTTGGCGTGGCCGCGTCCGCGGCGCAGGCCGATACCTGGCCGTCCAAGCCGATCACCGTGATCGTGCCTTTCCCGGCCGGCGGCGGCACCGATGCCTTCGCCCGCCCGCTGACCGCGCAGCTCTCCAAGCAGCTGGGCAAGCAGTTCGTGATCGACAACCGGGGCGGCGCCGGCGGCACGGTGGGCGCGAGCATCGCGGCGAAGGCCGCGCCGGACGGCTACACGGTCTTCATCGGCGGCGCCCATCATGCGATCGCGCCGTCCTTCTACAAGAAGCTCGACTACGACATCGAGAAGGACTTCATTCCCGTCACGGTGATCGCGCAGCCGCCGCAGGTGGTGGTGGTGAACCCGACCAAGGTCTCGGCCAACACGCTGGGCGAACTGATCGCCGACGCCAAGAAGAATCCCGGCAAGCTCAACTACGGCTCGGCCGGCAACGGCTCCTCCCACCACCTGGCGGGCGAGCTGTTCAAGCTGCAGACCAAGACCTTCATCACGCATATTCCCTACAAGGGAGCGGGCCCGGCCTTGTCGGACCTGATCGCCGGCCAGGTCGACCTGGTGTTCGACGGCCTGGGCTCGTCGGCCCAGCATATCCGCGCCGGCCGCATCAAGGCGCTGGCGGTCGCATCGAACAAGCGCTCGGCCGCCTTCCCCAACGTGCCGACCGCCGCCGAAGCCGGCGTGCCCAACTACGATGTCTCCACCTGGTACGCGATCTGGGTGCCCAAGGGTACGCCGAAGGACATCGTCGACAGGCTCTACGCCGAAGTGGAGAAGGCGCTCAACACGCCCGAGATGAAGCAGATCTGGCTGGCCAACGGCTCCGATACGCCGGCCTACACGCAGGAACAGTTTGCCCAGTTCCAGCGCGCCGAGATCAAGCGCTGGGCCCAGGTGGTGCAGCAGTCCGGCGCCAAGATCGACTGATGGGGACGGCGATGGCTGGAGCACGGGCATGAGCGGCACGGTGGAGTTCACGCGCGACGGCGATGTCGCCACCGTCACGCTGGCGAACGCAGGCAAGCTCAATGCGATCTCGGTAGCGATGTGGCGCGCGCTGGCGCAGGGTTTCGCGGGCCTGTCGGCGGACGACTCGGTGCGCTGCGTGGTGGTGCGCGGCGCGCACGGCAACTTTGCCGCCGGCGCCGACATTGCCGAGTTTCCGCAGGAGCGCGGCGATGCCGCCGCGCTGCGCCGCTATCACGTGGAGGTGATCGCGCCGGCGCTGGCCGCCATCGCGGGCTGCGTCCATCCCACGGTGGCGATGATCGAAGGGGTTTGCGTGGGCGGCGGACTGGAGATCGCCTGCCACTGCGACCTGCGCATCGCCGCCGACGACAGCCGTTTCGGCGTGCCCATCAACCGGCTCGGTTTTCCGATGGCGCCGGGCGAACTGACCGGCCTGCTGGCGCTGGCCGGCCGCGCGACGACCCTGGAGATCCTGCTCGAAGGGCGGGTGTTCGATGCCGCCGAGGCACGCGAGAAAGGCTTGCTTACGCGCGTGGTGCCGGCTGCCGCGCTGGCCGGGGAAGTGACGGCAACGGCCGCGCGCATCGCCGCCGGCGCGCCGCTGGCCGCGCGCATCAACAAGGAGAGCATCCGGCGCCTCGCGCCCGCCCCGGCGCCGCTGGGCCCGCAGGAGCTGGAAGCGCACTTTCGCTATGGCGACAGCGCCGACCACGCCGAAGGCGTGGCCGCTTTCCTGGCCCGCCGCGCGCCGCGCTTTACCGGGCACTAGCCGCGGCTCTATCATGGCCGGCTGTTGATTTCCCCATTCATCTTGCTTCATTGATCTTTCGAGCTATCGGCCCTGGCCCTCGGCTATCGATTGCCAATGTTATTGACGATCCCGTTCTACATCTTCCGCAACATGAACGCTAACCTGTTCGCCCTGTTCGAATCCCGCTTCCCGGCGGACCGCAGCGCCTGCTGCATCGAAACCCACGATGGCCTCTACTACAGCTGGGACGATCTCGATCGCGCCACCGCCAAGCTGGCCAACCTGCTGACCTCGCTCAAGCTGCCCGAGGGTGCGCGCGTGGCGGTGCAAGTGGAAAAATCGCCCGAGGCGCTGTTCCTGTACCTCGCCACGCTGCGCGCCGGCTATGTCTACCTGCCCCTCAACACCGCCTACCAGGAAGCCGAGATCGACTACTTCATCGGCAACGCCGAGCCGGCGGTGGTGGTGTGCAGCAGCGCCAACTTCGGCTGGGTTTCCAAGGTTGCGTTCCGCCACGGCACCAGGCATGTGTTCACGCTGGACGATGACCGCTCGGGCTCGCTGCTGGCGCGTGCCGCCGCCAAGCCGGACACCTTTGGCACGGTGGCGCGCGGTGCCGACGATCTCGCCGCCATCCTGTACACCTCGGGCACCACGGGCCGCAGCAAGGGGGCCATGCTCACGCACGGCAACCTCGCATCGAACGCGAAGACGCTGCACGAATACTGGGGCTGGCGCAGCGACGACGTGCTGCTGCACATGCTGCCGATCTTCCACGTGCACGGCCTGTTCGTGGCCTCGCACGGCGCGCTGCTGGCCGGCGCCAAGATGATCTGGGCGCCCAGGCTCGACATGGCGCAGGTGCTGAAATTCCTGCCGCGCTCGACGGTGATGATGGGCGTGCCCACGTACTACGTGCGCATGCTGCAGGAGCCGCGCTTCGACGACGACACCTGCCGCCGCATGCGCCTGTTCGTATCCGGCTCGGCGCCGCTGCTGATGGAAACCTTCGATGCCTTCCGCGAGCGCACCGGCCATACCATCCTGGAGCGCTATGGCATGAGCGAGACGGTGATGCTGGTCTCCAATCCGTACGAGGCGGATGGCGGCGAGCGCATCGGCGGCACCGTCGGCAAGCCGCTGCCTGGCGTCGAGGTGCGCGTGTTCGACGGCGAGGGCAAGCCCTGCGCGTCCGGCGAGATCGGCAATGTGGAAGTGCGCGGCCCGAACGTGTTCAAGGGCTACTGGCGCATGCCCGAGAAGACCAGGGAAGAATTCACCGCCGACGGCTGGTTCAAGACCGGCGACGTGGGCCGCTTCGGCGGCGCCATCGCCGGCCAGGCCGGCGAGCGCAAGGTGCCCGAGGACTACCTGACCATCGTCGGCCGCAGCAAGGACCTCATCATCTCCGGCGGCTACAACGTCTACCCGAAGGAGATCGAGAGCTTCATCGACGAAATGCCCGGCGTGGCGGAGAGCGCCGTGATCGGCGTGCCGCACGCGGATTTCGGCGAGGCCGTGGTGGCCGTGGTGGTGGGCAAGCCCGGCTCGGCGCTGGATGAGTCCAGCCTGATCGGCTCGCTCAAGGGACGCATCGCGAATTTCAAGGTGCCCAAGCGGGTGCACCTCGTCGATGAACTGCCGCGCAATACGATGGGGAAGGTGCAGAAGAATTTGTTGCGGGTGCAGTTTGGGGGGGGTTAAGGGGGTGCTTTTGGCTTCGTTCTCGGACGTCTGTGGGCCTGGCGGCTTGGGCTCGATTGGCCATTCAGAGGCGTGAGAGTGTGCTCGCGGCTGTGGGCCTAGCGGCGCGGGCTTGGTAGCCCGTTCGCACACATGTAAGTGTCACTTTTCTTTTCTCGAAAAGAAAAGTAACCAAAAGAAAGCGACTCTTGCAGAGGGCTGGGCGCTCAGACTTCTCGTCTGAGGCTGGTTTCGTGGTGGGTCTCGTGGCTTCGGCTGGACTGCTGGCGCTACCGGCGCTGGCCGCGGTGCCATCCCGAAGGTGGCCGTTTCACGTTACGGCTCCATGGTGGCCGAGGCCCAGGTAGTTCAAGCTGCTGCCGCTACCGGCTTGGGCGGCCACGGAGTAGCACCCTCGTGTTTTCGTGGTGGGCGCGGTGGACCGGGGCGCGGGTGTGCTGGGTTACTTCTCAAGCCGGTGCCATTGGGCCCGCTACCGGCGCTGGCCGCGGTGCCAACCCGGATGTGGCCGTTTCACGTTACGGCTCCATGATGGCCGAGGCCCAGGCCCAGGCCATTCAAGCTGCTGCCGCTACCGGCTCGGGCGGCCCCGACATGGCACCCTCGTGTTTTCGTGGTGGGCGCGGTGGACCGGTACGCAAATGTGCCGGCTCACTTCTGAAGCTGGCGCTATTAGGCACGAGCTATGAGGCACCGAGCTCAAGCAGGGGCCACCGCGCCCACCACGAAACCAGCGCCGTTGCCATGACGTGCCCATCCACCCCGGTCGCGGCAGCAGCCTGAACCACCTGGGCTATCGCCATCATGCAGCGCCACCACGAATCGGACACCACCCGCGATGCCGCAGGCGAGCAAACCGGCAGCGTCAGCAGCCCAGCCGAAGCCAACGCGCCCACCACGAAACCACCATCCCCCATAAAGTCTGAGCGCCCAGCCTTCTGCAAGAATCGCTTTCTTTTGGTTACTTTTCTTTTCGAGAAAAGAAAAGTGACACTTACATGTGTGCGAACGGGCTACCAAGCCCGCGCCGCTAGGCCCACAGTCCCAGGCGTACCCTGAATGCACACAAAAATCCAAAGAGGCCCAAGCCGCTAGGCCCACAGACTCAGGCGCACCCTGAATGCACACAAAAAATCCAAAGAGGCCCAAGCCGCTAGGCCCACAGACTCAGGCGCACCCTGAATGCACACAAAAATCCAAAGAGGCCAAGGCCAAGAGCCCACCCCTAAGCCACCCCCAACCTCTCCCTCAACTCCGCGATCTTCGTCCGGCTCACCGGTACCGGCGTGCGCTGGGCGTCGGCCATGACGAGTTGTATGCGCTCCTCCGATCGCACCACTTCCACCGCATGCGCCAGGCTGACGATATGGCTGCGGTGCACGCGCAGGTAGACGCTGTCGTCGAGCCGTGACTCGAGGTCGGTCAGCGAGAGGTTGGACAGGTAGTGCTCGTCCTTGGTCACGATGGTCGTGTAGTGGCCGTCGCCCTGGAAGCGGACGATGTCCTTCAGGTCCACCAGGATCACGCGGTTCTTCCGGTACACCGGGATCTTGAACAGCCGCCGGGGCGAGGCGGCGCTGCCGGCCGAAGCTGTCTGGTGCGGCTCGGTGGTGATGTCGGTGACGTCGTAGAAGATCATGCAGGTGCCGCATACACCGCTCGTGTCCGTCATCTTGGACACCTTGATGAGCAGCACCCGGTCGGGGATATTGATCATCATGGCCAGCGGCGGCGGGGACTTCACCGGGCAGCCGCTGGCGTCTTCGGACTGCAGCAGGAAGCGCAGCTTCTCGCGGCTTTTCTCCGGGTGCAACTGGACCACGTCGATGCCGATCAGCCGGTCCTGGCTGACGCCCAGCGACTGCTCGCTGGCCGGACCGAGGATCTGCAGCGCGACGTCATTGAAGGCGGTGACGCGGCCTTGCGCGTCGAGCCAGACGATGCCGGGATTGAACTGCTCCAGCTTGTGCTGGAACGTCTCGCTGCGGCGCGCCTCCGGCGGTGGCGTGGTGAACGGCGCAAGGCGGTCCATTGCTTGTCTCCAGGTCTGACGTCGGGCCATCGCGCGCCTGCGCGGCATTTCAGTTGTATGCCTCTGCCGTGGTTCGTGCAAGTTTCCCGGCGTTTGGCGCAGCACAGCCTTGCGTTCGGGAAGCCACATTGCTTTGCTGCGCTGCATTATGAAATGCTTCAGGAAACACAGCGATCCGCGCACGCCGCCGGACCGGCGCACATGGCGATGCCCATGCCGGCGCACATGCGGCGCACATGCCGGTGCACGTGGCCGCGCAAGCCAAGGAGACCAGCGTGATCCCTCGCCCCTTTGAATACCATGCGCCCAGGACCCTGCCTGAAGCGGTAGCGCTGCTGGAAGAATACGGCGACGGCGCCAAGCTGCTTGCGGGCGGGCACAGCCTGCTGCCGATGATGAAGCTGCGCTTCGCCGAGCCGGCCCACCTGATCGACCTGGGCAAGGTCGAAGGCCTGAAGGGCATCCGCGAGGAAGGCGGCGAGCTCCGCATCGGCGCGATGACCACCGAGAACGAGTTGATCTGGTCGCCCCTGCTGCAGGAAAAATGCCCCTTGCTGGTCGAGGGCGCGCGCCTGATCTCGGACCCGCAGGTGCGCTACCGCGGCACCATCGGCGGCGACATCTCGCACGGCGATCCCGGCAATGACCATCCGGCGCTGATGATGGCGCTGGACGCCTCCTTCGTGCTGGCCGGCAAGCTGGCCGAGCGCGTGGTGCCGGCAGACGGCTTCTTTCTCGGCACCTACATGACGCTGCTCGACCCGGGCGAAATCCTGACCGAGATCCGCATCCCGGTACCGGTGCAGGGAACGGGCTATTGCTACGCCAAGCTCAAGCGCAAGTCCGGCGATTTCGCCACCGCCGCCGCGGCGGTGATGCTGCGCCTGCGCGGCGAAACCGTGGAGGACGTGCGCATCGCGTTGACCAACGTCGCGCCCACGGCGATCCGCGCCAGCGATGCCGAGCAGAGCCTGCGCGGCAAGCCGCTCGACGATGCGGCCATCGCCGAGGCAGCGCGCCTGGCGATGGCGGTGTGCGACCCGGCCGAGGACCTGCGCGGCGACGCCGCGTACAAGACGGCCATGGCGGGCGAGATGACGCAGCGCGCGCTGCGCGTCGCTTATTCGCGGGCGGCGCACTGAGCGCCATATCCATTGTCGAACCCATTGCAGGCCCCAGCGGAGACCGGACATGATCAAGAAAGTGATGGTGTCGTTCAAGCTCAACGGCAAGGACACGGATGTGGTGGCGGAGCCGCGCGAACTGCTCATCCACACGCTGCGCGAGCGATGCCTGCACACCGGTCCGCATATCGGCTGCGAGACCTCGCACTGCGGCGCCTGCACGGTGGACATGGACGGCATGTCGGTCAAGTCCTGCACGGTGCTCACGGTGCAGGCCGAGGGTGCCCAGGTGCTGACGGTCGAGGGCCTGGCGCAGGGCGGCGAGCTGCATGCGTTGCAGGAAGCCTTCATGCAGGAGCATGCGCTGCAGTGCGGCTTCTGTACGCCCGGCATGCTGATGCGCGCGTACCGCCTCCTGCAGGAAAACCCCGACCCGAACGAAGACGAGATCCGCTACTGGATGGCCGGCAACCTGTGCCGCTGCACGGGTTACCAGAACATCGTGAAAGCGGTGCAGTATGCCGCCCGCAAGCTGCGCGGAGAAGCGGTCCAGACCTCGCATCCCTTGATGGACGAGGCAACGCACTAAACGCGGTCGCAAGGACGGGAAGAGGGCAACGCCGGGCGTGGACCGGTCCCGCCCGGAGGCTCAAGCAGACGCACGGAGACGCACCATGGGAACGATGACCGCCGAAGCCGAGCGCCTCGCCGCGCTGGAGGGCATGGGCTGTTCGCGCAAGCGCCGCGAAGACCCGCGCTTCCTGCAGGGCAAGGGCACCTATGTCGATGACATCAAGATGCCGGGCATGCTGTTCGGGGCGATGGTGCGCAGCCCCTACGCGCACGCCCGCGTGAAGAAGATCGACAAGTCGCGCGCGCTGGCGCTGCCCGGCGTGCACGCGGTGCTGACCGCCGACGACCTCAAGCCGCTCAAGCTGCACTGGATGCCGACGCTGGCCGGCGACGTGCAGGCGGTGCTGGCCGACGAGAAGGTCTGCTTCCAGAACCAGGAGGTGGCCTTCGTGGTCGCCGACGACCGCTACGTGGCGGCCGACGCCGCCGAGCTGGTGGAGGTGGAGTACGAGGAACTGCCGGCGCTGGTGGACCCGCACCAGGCCCTGGCGCCGGATGCGCCGGTGATCCGCGAGGACATTCGCGACAAGCAGGTGGGCGCGCATGGCGCGCGCCGGCATCCCAACCATATCTTCAACTGGAAGATCGGCGACAAGGACAAGACCGACCGCGCCTTCGACAATGCCGAGGTCACGGTGACGCAGGACATGGTGTATCCGCGCGTGCATCCGTGCCCGCTGGAGACCTGCGGCTGCGTGGCGTCCTACGACAAGGTGCGCGGTGACCTGACGGTGTACATCACCTCGCAGGCGCCGCACGTGGTGCGCACGGTGGTGGGCATGCTGTCGGCGATTCCCGAGTCGAAGATCCGCATTGTCTCGCCGGACATCGGCGGCGGCTTCGGCAACAAGGTGGGCGTGTATCCCGGTTACGTGGTGTCGATCGTGGCGTCGATCGTGCTGGGCCGGCCGGTGAAGTGGATCGAGTCGCGCGCCGAGAACCTCAGCAGCACGGCGTTCGCGCGCGACTATCACATGAAGGGCGAACTGGCCGCCGACCGCGACGGGCGCATCAAGGCGCTGCGCGTGAACGTGGTCGCCGACCACGGCGCCTTCGACGCCTGCGCCGATCCGACCAAGTGGCCGGCCGGCATGTTCCATGTGTGCACCGGCTCGTACGCCATTCCCAACGCCTTCGTCTCGGTCGACGGCGTCTACACCAACAAGTTTCCGGGCGGCGTGGCCTATCGCTGCTCGTTCCGCGTGACCGAGGCGGTGTACCTGATCGAGCGCATGATCGATGTGCTGGCGCTCAAGCTCGGCATGGACAAGACGGAGCTGCGGCTGCGCAACTTCATCCGCAAGGACCAGTTCCCGTATCTCACGCCGCTCGGGCTCGAATACGACTCCGGCGACTACGAGCCCGCGCTGCGCAAGGTGCTGGCCGCGGTGGACTATCCCGCGCTGCGCGCCGAGCAGGACGCGCGCCGCGCGGATCCCAAGGCCGAGTGGCTGATGGGCATCGGCGTGTGCACCTTTACCGAGGTCGTCGGCGCGGGGCCGTCCAAGGCTTGCGACATCCTCGGCATCGGCATGTTCGATTCCTGCGAGATCCGCGTGCATCCGGACGGCTCGGCCATCGCCCGCATGGGCACCATCACGCAGGGGCAGGGCCACCAGACCACCTATGCGCAGATCATCGCGTCGGAGGCCGGCATCCCGGCCTCGGTGATCCAGGTGGAGGAGGGCGATACGTCCACCGCGCCCTACGGGCTCGGCACCTATGGCTCGCGTTCCACGCCGGTGGCCGGCGCGGCGGTGGCGCGCGCGGCGCGCAAGATCCGCGAGAAGGCCCGGCTGATCGCCGCGCACCTGTTCGAGGCCGGCCCGGACGATGTGGAGTTCGACCTCGACCGCTTCGTCCTCAAGGGCTCGCCGGGCAAGTTCAAGACCCTGAAGGAGGTGGCCTGGGCCGCCTACAACAATGTGCCCGAAGGCATGGAGATGGGGCTGGAGGCGGTGGACTACTACGATCCGCCCAACTTCACCTTCCCGTTCGGCGCCTACCTGTGCGTGCTCGACATCAACCGCTATTCGGGCGAGACGCGCGTGCGCCGCTTCTATGCGCTGGACGATTGCGGCACGCGCATCAACCCGATGATCATCGAAGGGCAGATCCACGGCGGCCTGACCGAAGGCTTCGCGGTGGCGATGGGCCAGGAGATGCCCTACGACGAGGCCGGCAACCTGCTCGGCGCCACGCTGATGGACTACTTCGTGCCGACCTCGCTCGAGACGCCGCACTGGGACACCGACTTCACCGTCACGCCGTCGCCGCATCACCCGATCGGCGCCAAGGGCGTGGCCGAATCGCCGCACGTCGGCTCGATCCCGTGCTTTACCTCGGCCATGGTCGACGCCTTCGCCCACCTCGGGGTCACGCACATGAACATGCCCCACAACGCCTACCGCGTCTGGCAGCAATGCCGCGCGCTGGGCCTGGCGCAGCGCTGAAGCCCGGCCCGCCAACGCGCGCCGTGGCGCGCACGCATGCGAGGACAAGCAGATGAAAGTCGTGCTCGAAAAGGTCTTCCCGCTGGCATCCACGGCCGATGCCGCCTGGCAGTCGCTGCAGGACATCGAGGCGGTGGCCGGCTGCATGCCGGGCGCCACCATCACCGGGCGCGTGGACGACACGCACTACAAGGGCACCATCGTCGTGCGGCTCGGGCCGGCCACGATGTCGTTCAAGGGCGATATCGAAGTGCTGGGCCTGGACCCGGCGGCGCGCAGCCTGCACCTGGCGGGCAAGGGCGCGGACTCGACCGGGACTTCCGGCGCGTCGATGGAGCCGAAGCCGACGCCGACGCCGCGCAGCCGGTGTCCAGTCGCGCGCCGGTGCCACCACTGGCCGCTGCTGCTGCGGCGCCGCCGCCGCCGCGCGCCGAACTCAACGGGCTGGCGCTGGCGTGGGCGGTGCTGCGCGACTGGTTGCGCGGGATCTTCTCGCGCAAGGCTGCCTGAGCCAGGGGTGATGCCATGCCTGTCGACCGCATGCCTGACGTGGCCGCGCTGCAACAGCGCCTGGCGCAGCACGGCTATATCGCCGAGCGCAGCTTCGCCGCCACCATGCTGCTGACCATGGAGATGCGCCGTCCGCTGCTGCTCGAGGGCGAAGCCGGGGTTGGCAAGACCGAGGTGGCCAAGACGCTGGCGCGGCTGCTCGACACGCGCCTGATCCGCCTGCAGTGCTACGAGGGGCTGGACGCGCATTCGGCGCTCTACGAGTGGAACTACCAGCACCAGCTGCTGGCGATCAAGCTGCTGGAGCATGACCAGCGCTCCGTGGCCGACAAGGAGCAGGACATTTTCTCCGAACGCTATCTGCTCAAGCGCCCACTGCTCGAGGCCATCACCGCCACGCCGGCGCCGGTGCTGCTGATCGACGAGATCGACCGCACCGACGAAGCGTTCGAGGCCTACCTGCTGGAGCTGCTGTCGGATTTCCAGATGTCGATCCCGGAGCTGGGCGTGATCCGCGCGACCGAGCGGCCCTACGTGGTGCTCACCTCCAACGGCACGCGCGAGATATCGGACGCGCTGCGCCGCCGTTGCCTCTACCAGTACGTGGACTATCCGAGCTTCGACAAGGAACTGATGATCGTGCGCATGCAGGTGCCGGACGTGCCGGAGGCGCTGGCGCGGCAGATCGTCGAGTTCGTGCAGGCAGTGCGCCAGATGGACATGCAGAAGCGCCCCGGGCTGGCCGAGACGCTGGACTGGGCCTCTGCGCTGCTGCGCCTGGGCGTGAGCGCGCTCGATGCCGACGGCGCCGAGCGGATCATGGATTCGCTGTCCGCGCTGGTGAAGACGCGCGCGGACCTGGCCGGGCTGGCGCGCCCGGTCGTCGAGAAGCTGGCGGCCTCATGCTGACCGCGTTGCCCGGCGCCGCGCAGGGCGCGCTCCCGCAGGACCTCGCCGATAGGCTGGTGTCGCGCTACACCGGCTTCGCGGGGTGGCTGCGCGCCAATGGCTTCCGCGTGGCCGGCCCGGACATGGCCGCCGCCATGGACGTGGCGCGCCGCATGGGGCAGCTCGACAGCGAGCTGCTGCGCTGGAGCCTGCGCGCGCTGCTGTGCTCGCGTGCCGAGGAGTGGCGGCGCTTCGACACGCTGTTCGATGCCTACTTCCAGCGGCCCAACCGCCGCGCGCTGGTGCAGGCGCAGACCGGCGGCGCCGGGCGTATCGAGCCGCGGCGCGAGGCCGGCCTGGGCGACGACAGCGAAGGCACCGCGCTGGCATCGGCCGGTGCCGACGCAGACATGGCGCAGGCGGAGGGCAGCGCGGCGGCGCGCGGCGCCAGCGCGGAGGCCTCGCTGGTGCACGCGGATTTCCGCCATCTCAACCAGCCCGACGCGCTGTTCGCCATCGACGACGCGATCCGGCGCTTCGCGCAGCGGCTGCGCGGCCTGCAGACGCGCCGCGAACGCAGCGCGATGTCGGGCCGCACCATCGACCTGGCCACCACCATCCGGCGCAGCGTGTCGCGCGGCGGCCTGCCGCTGGAACTGGCGTGGCGGCAGCGCCGGCGGCAGCGGCCGCGCATCGTGCTGCTGCTGGATGTGAGCCGCTCGATGAGCCTGTACAGCTTTTTCTTCCTGCGCCTGGCGCGCGTGCTGAGCGCGCGCCTGGCCGACGTGCACTGCTTCATCTTCCACACCACGCTGGAAAACGTGGGGCAGGCGCTGCGCGATCCCGACCCATGGCGCTCGCAGGAGCGCCTGGCGCTGTTGTCGGCCGGCTGGGCCGGCGGCACGCGTATCGGTGAAAGCCTCGAGGCGTTCTACCGCCGGCACGGGGCGGCCCTGCTGCATTCGCGCACGGCGGTGGTGATCGTCAGTGACGGCTACGACGCGGGGCCGCCCGGGCTGCTGCAGGAGGCCTTGCACAAGATGCGGCGGCGCTGCCGCAGGCTGGTCTGGCTTAACCCGCTGGTTGGCCAGGCGGGCTTTACGCCAGCGAGCGCCGGCATGTCGGCGGCACTGCCGTACGTCGACCTGCTGGCAGGCGCGCGCGACCTGGCGAGCCTGCAGCAGGTGCTGCCCCAGGTCTTGTCGGTACTGCAATGAACGACGCCATGGATCACGCCATGATGGATCACGCCATGAACCACGCTAGCAAAGACGAGACGAAAGACGCCACCGCGCAGGCTATCGACTGCGAAGCGCTCCTGCAACGCGAGCAGCGGCTGATCGAAGCCGCGTGTCCGTTCGCGGTCGTCACCGTGATCCGCGCACAGCCGCCTACCTCGGCCTGGGTGGGGGCGCAGGCGCTGGTGGAGGAGGATGGCTCGCTGCACGGCTGGGTTGGCGGCGGCTGCTCGCGCGCGATCGTGATCCAGGCCGCGCTCGAGACGATCCGCAGCGGCGGGCCCAAGCTGCTGCGCATCAGCAACGCGACCGCCCCGGCCGAAGCCGGCATCGAGATGCACGCCATGCCATGCGCGAGCAACGGCACGCTCGACGTATTCATCCAGCCGACCCTGCCACCGCCCGTGGTACTGGTACTCGGCTCCACGCCCACCGCGCTGGAGGCCTGCGTGCTGGCGCAGCGCATGGGGCTTGCCGTGGCGGCCGCGGCGAGCGTGACCGTGCCGCTGGCGGCGCTGGGCCTGAGCCGGGTGATCGACGGCTATGACCAGGAAGCCTTCGCCTTGCTCGCGCCGCGGCTGGTGCTGGTGGCCACCCAGGGCGATGCGGACGAAGACGCGCTGGAAGCGGCCCTGCGCAGCCCGGCCGCGGCCATCTTGCTGGTGGCAAGCCAGCGCAAGGCGCAGACCCTGCGCGAAGCCATGCGCCGGCGCGGCATCGCGCCGCAGCGGCTGGACGCGCTGCATGCGCCGGCCGGCCCGCATATCCATGCACGCACGCCGCAGGAGATCGCGCTTGGCGCGGTCGCGGGGCTGGTGGCATTGCGCCGGCAGCTGGAACAGGAACAGTGCGCCGGGGCCGCGGCGGCGAGCGTGGACGCGCCGCCGGTGATGTTGCCGTGCGAATCGATGGCGCCGGTCGGGCCGGGCGCGTCGGCGGTACCGCCACTGGCCCGCTACATCAACCCGGTGTGCGGCATGACGGTCGATATCGCATCGGCCCGGCATGTGGTCGAGTATGGCGGGCAGCGCGTGTATTTCTGCTGCGACGGCTGCAAGGTGGAGTTCGAGCGCGAACCGGAGAAATACCTGCCGGCGGCGCGGGGCGTGCGGGAGACGACGTGAGCGCGCATGCGGATGTGGCGCTGCCCGCCTTCTCTGCGGTGGTACTGGCCGCGGGCACGTCGTCGCGCATGGGTGGGCAACACAAGCTGCTGCTGCCGCTGGACGGCGAGCCGGCAGTCAGGCGCACCGTGCGCGCGGTGCTGGCCGCGCGGCCGCTGGAGGTCGTGGTGGTGACGGGATGCAAGGGCCGCGAGGTCATCGGCGCGCTCGCTGGCCTGCCGGTCGATTTCCAGCCGAATCCGCGCTACGAAGAAGGACAGATGACATCGGTGGCCGCCGGCGTGGCCGCGCTGCGCATGCCATGCAGCGTGGTGCTGGTGTGCCTGGCCGACCAGGTATTGCTGGAGCCGGCCGATTACCTGGAGCTGGTACGCGCCTTCGCGACGATGCCGCGCGGCTCGATCGTGGTGCCGGTGCACGCGGGGCAGCGCGGCAACCCGGTGGCGTTCTCTGCGAGCTATGCGGCCGAGGTGGTGGCGGGGCACGTGAACCCGGGTTGCCGCAAGCTGATCGCCGACCACCCGGACGAAGTCTTCGTCCACGAGGCCGGCCACGACCGCTTCACTACCGATATGGATACGCCCGAAGACTACGCGCGTATCGTGGAACGGCTTACTTCAGCATCTGCACCGAGCCGTTTACCGTCACCGTGACCTGCGCCTTGCCGCCTTCGACCGGCACCGGCGCCGAGTCCGCCATCATGGCCTTGGCCGCATACATGCGTGGCACCGGCTGCACCGCGCCGACATCGCCGACCTGCACTTCGCGGATCGAATAGCTGCTGTAGCCGAACAGCTTGGTGGTGGCGTCGGCCTTGCCGCGGAACGAGGCCACGGCCTGCTCGGTCAGCTTGGCCTCGGCTGCCTGGCGTGCTTCGCGCGAGAGCGAGAAGGCGATGCTCTGCACCTGCATCTGGCTGGAAAGCTGGCCGGCGAGCTTGGACACGGCGGTGAAATCGCGCGATTGCAGGATCACCTCGGCGCGCCCGCGCCAGGTGCTGATACGGCCGTTGCGGTCGGTCGACGGGTTGATGGAGAAGCCGCCCGATTCGGCCTGGACGCCGGAAGTGCGCCTGGCCTGCTCGATCACCTGCTTTGCCTTGGCCGACAGTGCCGAGGAGATCGCACCCGGCTCGGCGCCTTCCTGCTCGGCGGCAAGGGTCAGGTGGACCACGTCGGTGGGCACGTCGGTGGCGGCCTGGGCGGCCAGCGCCAGCACGCCGGCCGGCGCCGGATCGTGGGTCGGGACACCGCCCTGGGCGGATGCGACCATGGCGGCGGTACCGAGCAGCGTGGCGGCAAGCAGTTGTTTCATGTAGTTTCTCCCGTTCAGACGATGCGTATCAGACGCGTGGCGCAGGTGATCGTTCCGCTACGCGGGGCCAACGTTGTATCTGCATGTATCCGCCGGGCCGCTGCGCCGTGCTAGAACGCGTGCCAGGCCTTCCAGAACATATAGGCCGAGAGGCAGAACAGCAGGCCGGCGAAGACCTTCTTGAGCTGCGCCGTCCAGGCTGTGCGCGGTGCGCGCGCCCAGCGGCGCGGTCAGCACGCTGGCCACTGCGATCACCGCCAGCGCGGGCAGGTAGATATAGCCGAGCGAGCCCGGCGGCAGCCCGGCCTGGCCCAGGCCGCTCCACACATAGCCGATCACGCTTGCCACCGCGATCGGGAAGCCGAGCGCGGCCGACGTGGCCACCGCATTGTGGATGGGAACGTTGCACCAGGTCATGAACGGCACCGAGACAAAGCCGCCGCCGGCACCCACGAGGCTGGAGAGAAAGCCGATCACGCCGCCAGCGCCGAGCATGCCCGGCGTGCCGGGCAGCTGGCGGTGTGGCGCCGGCTTGCGGTTGCGCAGCATCTGCCACGCCGAAAAGCCGACGAACAGCGCGAACAGCAGCGACAGCCAGCTCGTCTTGAGCGCGGCAAAGACCTTGCCGCCGCCGATCATGCCGCCGACCAGGATGCCTGGCGCCAGCGCGAGCACCAGCCCCCAGCGCACCATGCCGCGCTTGTGGTGGGCGCGCACGGAGGACAGCGAGGTAAACAGGATGGTCGCCATCGAGGTGGCGATCGCCATATGGACGATGGCCTCGTGCGGGAAGGCCATGTACGTGAACAGCAGCGTGAGGAAAGGCACCATCAGCATGCCGCCACCGACGCCGAGCAGGCCGGCGCAGAAGCCAGTAAAGGCACCGAGCAGCAGCAGCCCGGGAATCAGGGAGAAGCTCATGAAGCGGATTCGACCTTGTTGGTGTTATTGATGTTTTTGGTGTTGCTGGCGTCGAAGCGCCGGGGCGCGGCCGGTGTGGCGGGTGTGACCTGAGTGACCTGAGTGGCCCGGGTGATGCCGGGGGCTGGGGGTGCGTGTAGCTGTGCGCGGCTCAACCCATCAGCCGCGTGGTGATGAAGCGCCATTCGGCAGGCGTCACCGGCGTGATGGACAGGCGGTTGCCGCGGCGTAGCACGGCCATGTCCGCGAGTTCCTCGTGCGCGCGCAGGTCGGCCAGCGAGATCAGCGCGCTCTTGGAGACGTAGCGCACATCCACCAGCATCCAGCGCGGCGCGTCGGCTTTGGCGGCGGCATCGTAGTAATCGCTCTTGGGGTCGAACTGGGTGGGGTCGGGGTAGGGCTGCGAGCTGACCTCGGCCAGGCCGGCGATGCCGGGCTGCGGGCAGGAGGAGTGATAGAACAGCACGCCGTCGCCGATGCGCATGGCGTCGCGCATGAAATTGCGCGCCTGGTAGTTGCGCACACCGGTCCAGGGCAAGGCGCCGCGTTCGGCAAGGGTATCGATGCTGGCCTCGTCCGGTTCCGATTTCATCAGCCAGTACTGGCGGGCCCGGTCGGCGGCAGTGGCTTGCGAGGATCGGCTCATTGGCTTGTGGCTCACGGCGGAGTGGCGTTGGCGACAGCGCTATGGTGCAGCAAGCCCGGCCAAAAGAAAACCATGCGGGAAACGATGCGGAAAATCATGCGGAAAACCAGGCACGCCGGCAGTTCTCGCGCGCGCCGGAGCTCCCTGCGCAAATGCATGCCGCCGCGTGGCGGCATCGCGAGCCCGCGCGCAAGGAGAGCGCAAAAAGGAAACGCAAAAAGAAAAGGGCGGTGGTCTGAAACCACCGCCCTTTGTAGGGGTCCCCGCCTCGGCCGCTGGATCGGCATCCTGAACCCAAGTGAGGTTCAGAGTGGCTGCGGAAGCCGTATTTTGGGTACATCACTGAATCAGGGAGTCCGAAGACTATGAACCAAGCGACGCGCTCGCCCACACGGCATTGTCCCGCACCAACAAATGCTTATCGGTTCAAGGAATATGATCCTGACGAACCAGGCAGGGAAACTGTCAAACGTCTGACTTTTTTTGCTGCCGGACCAGATACTTCCGCAGGCTGTCAGACGTTTGCCGTTTCTAACTTGGATGGGATGAAAACGGCGGTCAGGCGCGATAACCCGACCTAAGGTGTCGCGACTATGTGGCTTTGCGCGACTTGGCTCCACTATACACCTCTGGGCTTTTCATACCAAGCCCGTCTTGGCGCGTCGTTACATTTTGCCGGCGCGCGCGGCACCTCGGGCACATCGTGGCGTTCCTGCCGCAATACCTGTGCCGTGCGGGGCACCGCGCCATGCGGGCGCGCACCCGAACCCGCGTTCAGCCACGCGAGACCGGCGCGTTGGTGCCCACGTGGGCGTACTGGCGCAGGGCCTCGTCGGCGCGTTCGTTGAGCTCGCGGATACGCGCGCGCACGGCGTCCACCGGGATGGTGCCGTCTTCCTGCTGCTTGCGCTTGAGCGATAGCAGGTCCGAGGCGATGCTGATCGCGGCCATCACGGCGACACGTTCCACGCCCTTGGCGGAAACGCCGCCCTTGAGGCGGGTCATCTGGTCGTCTACCAGGGCGACGGCCTCGAGCAGCGCGGCCTCGTTGTCGGGCGCGATGGCGAAGCGGTAGGACTGGCCGGCGATGTTGACTTCGACTTGCTTGTTGCTCATGCGTTTTCTCCGGGTGCCTTGGTGTGGGCGCTGTCAGCGGTATGGGCGCTGGCCGCGTGGCCGGCCGAGTCGCCGTCGCCCAGCAGGTCGAGCTGGCGGGCGTCGCTGGCGGTGGGGAGTTTGTCGAGGATCGACTGGATGCGCAGCTGCGCTTCCTCGATCTTGATATTGAGCAGCTCGCGGTCGGCTGCCATGGCCTCGCGATCGCCGCGCAGCTGGCTGGCTTCGGCCTGCAGGCGTTCGATCTCCTCGCGCAGGCGCTGGTTCTCGGCGGCAAGGGTGTCGGCGTGGTGCAGCACGCGTCCGATCTTGGCGGCGAGTTGTTCGAGTTCGTTGAGCATGGAGCCTGTCATATCTAGGGTCTCGGGTTTTGGGATTCTAGCCCAAGCGCTATCGGGCGGATGGCGAAAGCAGCCCGGTGTGACCGGGCCAGCGCGCCGAAGTTGCACGCAACGTCGCCCAACGGGCGCCGTGGCGGCCATTTTCTGCCCGCTTCCGCGCGTTTGCGCCTGGCTTGGGGGATGCCGGCGGGCGTCATTGACGCTCGCCTTGAAACTGCCTACACTCGCGCACGTTCCAGGTGCTCGCAGTTCTGTTCACTACAGGGTTGCAGTTCAACGGGAAACAGGGAGCCAGCCTGCGCCGCCAGGGCGCAGGCGTGCCAACCTGTGCTGCCCCCGCAACGGTAAGCGACCGCGATCGCAAGAATCGCAGGGCCGGCCCATCTGCCACTGAACCGCAAGGTCCGGGAAGGCGGTCGGACCAGTGTCGCCAGCCCGGATACCGGCCTGAACGAGAGTGCGCCACTTTCCGCAGGAGCAGTGGCGCGCTTCATCGCCAGACGGTCCGCGGGGGAACGGACCAGGCTGCTCTCTCCCTCTTCGCATCATGCGCTCATCGTCTTCCAGGTCGAGCCGCCCGGCATTGCCGGCGTCCCGCCAGTCCACCCACGCACTTGTCCTACGGCCTTTGCCCGTCGCGCTGCTTGCCTTGCTCGCCGCCGGCGCGCCCGGCCTTGTCCATGCCCAGTCCGCCCCGGAGCCCGTGCCGGAACCCGCGGCGCAGCCTGCCGCCGCGCAGCTGACGCCGGTAGTGGTCACCGCCACCCGCACGGCCCAGTCGCTGACCGAGGCGCTGCCGCACACCACCGTGGTGACGCAGCAGGACATCGTCAATTCGCAGGCGCTGGACCTGCGCACGCTGCTGCGCTCGCAGGCCGGCGTGGAGTTCGCCACCAACGGCGGCCTTGGCGCCAACACCAGCCTGTTCATGCGCGGCGCCAACTCCAACCAGACGCTGATCCTGATCGACGGCGTGCGCGTTTCCTCGGTCAGCAGCGGCACGGCCCAGCTGGCCAATATTCTGCCCGACCAGATCGACCATATCGAAGTGGTGCGGGGCAATGTGTCGGCGCTCTACGGCTCGGACGCCATTGGCGGCGTGGTGCAGATCTTTACCAAGAGCGGCGCCGGGCAGCCCCCGGCGGCCAATGCGCAGATCGAGTATGGCAGCAACAATACGCGGCAGGGCACGGCGGGCTACGGCGGCCAGATCGGCGATACCTCGTTCAATATCACCGGCTCGGCCATCAAGACCGACGGCTTCTCGTCGGTCAACACCCAGCAGCAGCCCAAGGCCAATCCCAACGACAACCCGTACGACAACAAGAGCGTATCGGGCCAGGTCAAGCACCGCTTCACCAGCGACTGGGATGCGGGAGTGACGGCCTACTATTCAAAGAGCAAGCTGTCCTACGACAGCACCACGGGAAAGCCCACCGACGTCTGGTGGATGAACAGCGAGCTGTACACGGTATCGGGTTTCGTTAACGGCAAGCTGGGCCGGGACTGGAGTACGCATTTCAAGGTGGCGCAGAGCGAGGACCGCAGCAACACCACCAAGAACGGCCTGTTCGACAGCCGCTTCAATACGCGCAACCGCCAGTACACCTGGCAGAACGAGTACGCACTGGCGCCCACGCATACGCTGCTGTTCGGCGCCGAGTACGCGCAGCAGGAACTGGATTCCAGCGCCTACACCGCGCCCGTGCGCAATATCGCCTCGGTGTTTGGCGGCTACGATGGCCGCCTGGGCAAGCACCAGCTGCAGCTCAATGTGCGCAACGATCACTACTCGGACTTCGGCAGCCAGGCCAGCTACTTCGCGGGCTACGGCTATAACCTGACCGATGCGTTCAAGCTGATTGCCAATGCCAGCAACGCATTCCGCGCGCCCACCTTCAACGAGCTCTATTTTCCCAACTTTGGCCAGCCCGGCATCAACCCCGAGCGTGCCAAGTCGGTCGAGCTGGGCGCGCAGTACAGTACCGACAGCGCCGGCCTGCTGCGCGTGACCGCGTTCCAGACCCGCTACGACAACCTGATCACTTCGGCGCTGCAGCCCAACGGCCTGTTCCTGGCGCAGAATATCAACAAGGCCAAGGTGCAGGGCATCGAAGCCTCGTGGCGCGCCAGGCTGATGGGCACCGATGTCGGCGCCAGCGTGACGTTCCAGAACCCGGTGGACGAGCAAAGCAATACGCAGCTGCTGCGCCGCGCGCGCCGCCATGCCGCGTTCGACGTGGGCCGCCAGTTCGGTGACTTCCGCTTCGGCGGGGAGTGGATCATTTCGTCGGCGCGCATGGACAGCGGCTCGCGCACCCTGGGCGGATACGGTATCGTCAACCTCAATGCCCGCTACAACATCGACAAGCAATGGTTCGTCGCCGCCCGTGTGGAAAACCTGTTCGACAAGAACTACCAGCTCGCCTACCCGTACAACACGCAGGGGCGCGCCGGCTTTATCACGCTGGGATGGCGCCAGCGCTGATGGCGGCGGCCTGAGATGCGGCGCGCGCTTGCCGTCTGGCTGATGCTCGCCGCCGCCGGCGTGGCGGTGTTCCTGCTGTCGCTGGCAGTGGGCAGCGTGTCGCTCAGCGGCGCCCAGGTGTGGGGTGCGCTGGCCGGCGGCAGCACCGATACCGCCAGCGCCATCGTGCGCGAGCTGCGCCTGCCGCGCGCGGCGGCGGCTTTCGCCTGTGGCGGCCTGCTGGCTCTCACCGGCGCCCTGATGCAGGTGCTGCTGCGCAATCCGCTGGCCGAACCCTATGTGCTGGGCGTGTCCGGCGGCGCGGCCACCGGCGCGCTGGGCGCCATGCTGATGACGTGGCCGCTGTGGACGGTGCAGGCCGGCGCCGCCGGCGGCGCGCTGTTCTCGATGGTGCTGGTGGCCACGCTGGCGCGGCGCGACCTGTTGCATCCGCAGGTACAGGGCGGCCATCACGAGGCGGGCTCGCGCCTGTTGCTGACCGGCGTGATCCTGGCCGCTGGCTGGGGCGCGCTGATCACGCTGATCCTGAGCGTGGCGCCCGAGGCGCGCCTGCGCGGCATGCTGTTCTGGCTCACCGGCGATCTCGGCGGCACCGCCAGCTATGGCCTCGTGCTGGGCGCGCTGGTGCTGGCGGTGCTGCTGGTCATGCCGCTGGCCCGCTCGCTCAACGCCATGCTGATGGGCGAGACCGTGGCGCAGGCGCTCGGCGTGCGCGTGGGCGCGGTGCGCATGGCGGTATTCGTGCTGTCCTCGGTGGCGATCGCGGTGGCCATCACCGCGGCCGGCTCGATCGGCTTCGTCGGCCTGGTGGTGCCGCACCTGGTGCGGCTGGCGTGGGGCAACGACCAGCGCCTGCTGCTGCCCGCGTCGGCCCTGCTGGGCGGCGCGCTGCTGATGGCGGCCGACCTGGTGGCGCGCACGGTGATCGCGCCGGCGCAGCTGCCGGTGGGCGTGATCACGGCGCTGCTGGGCGTGCCCACCTTCCTCTTCTTGCTGCTGCGCAGGCCGCGCTGACGCTCATGCCGACCTGGAACGAACCTGCCTCGAACTGTCCCACGCTGGCGCTGCAGGCCTTGCAGCTGCGGGCGGGCGCGCGCGCGCTGCTCGATGGCCTGAGCCTGTCCGTGCATGCCGGCGAGCTGTGGTGCGTGGTTGGCCCGAACGGGGTCGGCAAGTCCACGCTGATGTCGGTGCTGGCCGGGCTGCGCAAGCCCGACGGCGGTGCCGTGCTGCTCGACGGCCGCGCGCCGCCGGAGATCGCGCCGGCGGCGCTCGCGCTGCAGCGCGCCTACCTGCCGCAGGCGGTGAGCGATACCTTCTCGATGACCGTGCGCGATGCGGTCGCGGTGGGCCGCCACCCGCATCTCTCGGGCTGGGGCTGGGCACGCCGCGAGGACGACGCCGTGGTCGCCGCGGTGATGCGCGAGCTGGATCTCGATGCGCTGGCCGCGCGCGACGTGCTGACCCTGTCCGGCGGCGAACGCCAGCGCGTCTCGCTGGCCGCCACGCTGGCGCAGCAGGCGCCGCTGCTGCTGCTCGACGAGCCGGCCGCGCACCTGGACCTGCGCCACCAGATCATGGTGCTGGACACGCTGGCCGGCCTGGCGCGGGCCGGCCGCCACGCCGTGGTGGTGATCCTGCACGACCTCAACCTGGCGCGGCGCTATGCCACCCACGCGCTACTGCTGGCCGAGGACGGCCTGTGCCTGCATGGCCCCGCGGCCGACGTCCTCACGCCGGCGAACTGCTCGCATGCGCTGCGCACCCCCATCGTCAGCGTCAGCGACGGCCGGCATACCGCGCTGATCGCGCACGGCGCCTTTCATCCGCTGCATGGCGGACCTACCGGACAAGACGGAACCTCATCATGAACGAACCCCAATCCGGCGCCGCATCCGGCGCCGCATCCGGCGCCGCATCCGACGCCAATCCCGCAACCGGCGACGCCGGCCGCGACGAACGCCACAAGACGCGCATGGCGCGCAAGAAGGACGTGGTGGACGCCAAGATCGCCGCCGCCCGGGACGAGCGCGGCGTGATCGTCATCACCACCGGCAACGGCAAGGGCAAGTCCAGCTCCGGCTTCGGCATGGTGGTGCGCGCGCTCGGCCACGGCATGCAGGCCGCCGTGGTGCAGTTCATCAAGGGCGCGATCCCCAGCGGCGAGGAAATGTTCCTGCGCCGCTTTCCGGAACACTGCGCCTTCCACGTGATGGGCGAGGGCTACACCTGGGAGACCCAGGACCGCGCACGCGACGTGGCCAAGGCCGAAGCCGCGTGGGAGGTGGCGCGCGGGCTGCTGCGCGACCCGGCCGTCGAGCTGGTGCTGCTGGACGAGCTCAATATCGCGCTCAAGCTGCACTACCTGGACGTGGACACCGTGATCGCCGACCTGCGCGCCCGCCCGCCGATGCAGCATGTGGTGATCACCGGCCGCGGCGCGCCGCAGGCGCTGATCGACGCGGCCGACACCGTGACCGAGATGACCCCGGTCAAGCACGCGTTCAAGCAGGGCATCAAGGCACAGCGCGGCATCGAAATGTAGGCGCCGCTCGCGCTATCGATCAACCCAACCGTAACCGTGGTCTCGAACATCATGCAGTTTCCCGTCATTGCTCCCCTGGATGCCTCCCTGCGCCCCGCCCTGCAGGCCGCCATCGACGCCAAGACCAAGCCGCTGGGCGCGCTTGGCAGGCTCGAGGCGCTGGCCCTGCAGATCGGCCTGATCACCGGCAGCACCGCGCCCGAACTCAAGCGCCCTGCGGTCATCGTCTTCGCCGGCGACCATGGCATCGCCGACACCGGCGTGAGCGCCTATCCGGCCGAGGTGACAGCGCAGATGGTGCTCAACTTCCTCGGTGGCGGGGCTGCCATCAATGTGTTCTCGCGCCAGCACGGCCTGTCGCTGGAGGTGGTGGACGCCGGCGTGCGCGCGCCGCTGCCGGCCGCGCCCGGGCTGGTCAACTGCCGCATCGCGGCGGGCACGCGCAACTTCGCGCAGGAGCGCGCGATGAGCGCCGGGCAGGTACAGGCCGCGCTCACGGCCGGCATGGCGCGCGTGCTGCGCCACGCGCAGGAAGGCACCAATGTGATCGCCTTCGGCGAGATGGGCATCGCCAATACCTCTTCCGCCGCCTGCCTGGCGAGCCGGCTCACCGGCACGCCGATCGACGAATGCATCGGCCGCGGCACCGGGCTGGACGACGCCGGCCTGGCGCACAAGCGCGCGGTGCTGGCGCAGGCGCTGGCCTTGCATGCCGATGCGGTCGAGCCGCTCGATGCGCTGGCCGCGTTCGGCGGCTTCGAGGTCGCCATGATGACCGGCGCCTTCCTGGCCGCGGCGGCCAGCCGCATGGTGATCCTGGTCGATGGCTTCATCGCCTCGGCCGCGCTGCTGGTGGCGCAGGGCCTGGCGCCCGAGGTGCTGGACTACTGCGTGTTCTCGCATTGCTCGCACGAGCACGGCCACCGCAGCCTGCTCGCGCATTTCGGCGCCGAGCCGCTGCTGGCGCTGGACCTGCGCCTGGGCGAGGGCACCGGCGCCGCGCTGGCCTATCCGCTGCTGGTGTCCGCCACTGCCTTCCTGCGCGAGATGGCCACCTTCGGCGGCGCGGGCGTCAGCACGGCATCGGCGTAGACTGCGGCGGACCTCTCTCTCGTACCGGCCCATGCTCGATGAACTTCGCTACTTCCTGACCGCGGTCGGCTACTTCACGCGGGTGCCGGTGCCACGCTGGGTCGGGTTTGCGCCGCACTACCTGAACGCGGCGGCGCGCTACTTCCCGCTGGTGGGCCTGCTGGTGGGCGGGCTCGGCGCGCTGGCGAGCTGGGGCGCGCTGCAATGGTGGCCGCCCGGCGTGGCGCTGCTGCTCGGCATGGCGGTGACCCTGCTGGCCACGGGCGCCTTCCACGAAGACGGCCTGGCCGATTGCGTGGACGCCTTCGGCGGCGGCTACCGGCCCGAGGATGTGCTGCGCATCATGCATGACTCGCGCATCGGTGCGTTCGGCGCCATCGCCCTGGTGGTGGCGCTGCTGCTGAAGTGGCAGTTGCTGGTAGCGATCGCCGCGCGCGGCGGCATGGCGGAACTGCTGCTGGTGCTGGTGGCCGCGCATGCGGCCAGCCGCGCGATGGCGGTGAGTTATCTCGCCACGCTCGATTACGTGCGGCCCGAGGGCAAGGCCAAGCCGGTGGCGCAACGCCTGGGCGGCATCGGGCTGGTCTTTGCCTTGTCGTGCGGCGCGGTGCCGCTGGTGCTGGTGTCGCCCGCCTTTGCAGGGTCGGCGCTGGCCGCGCTGCTGGTACTGCGCGTGCTGCTGGGCCGCTATTTCGTGCGGCGCATCGGTGGCTATACCGGCGACTGCCTCGGCATGGCGCAGCAGCTGGCCGAGATCCTGATCTACCTGGTGGCGGCGGCATGGACCTGGTCCTGATCCGCCATGCGCAGCCGCAGGTGGCGCCAGGCATCTGCTACGGCGCGCTCGACCTGGCGCTGGCCGAGCCTGTCTCGCCGGCGCCTGCGCGCATGCTGGCGGCGCTGGAAGGGCTGCGGCCGCAGGGCATTCTCTGCAGCACGCTGGCGCGCGCGCGCGCCACCGCATCCCTGCTTGCCGAAGGCCTGGCAGCCGCGCTCGTGCCCGAGCCGGACGCGCGCCTGCGCGAGCTGGATTTCGGCAGCTGGGAAGGCCTTGCCTGGGACGCGGTGCCGCGCGCGGAGCTGGACGCGTGGGCGGCCGACCTGCTCAACGCAAGGCCGCACGGTGGCGAAAGCGCCGCCACGGCCATGGCGCGCGTGGTGGCGTGGGCCGATGCGCTGCCCGCCGAGTCGCGCGATTGCATCTGGGTGGTCACGCATGCCGGCCCGATGCGCATGCTGGCCGCGCACTGGCTCGGCGTGCCGCTGGCCACCACGCTGGGCTGGGATCTCGCGTTCGGCGCCAGCTGCCGCTTCACACTGGGCAAGGGCGCGCCGCGCCTGCGGTGGTGGAACCGCGTGTGAGGTGCCGCCAGGGCGCTACTGCGCCGGCCGCTTGGCTCGCGCGTTGTCCAGGTCCTTGCAGATGATTTCCGCGCCGCGCGCCAGGCGCGGCCCGGCACGGTTGACCAGGTCGCCATCGATGGCGTACAGGTTGCCGCGCGCCACCGCCGTGACCTGCTTCCAGCGCTCCCACATGGAGAAATCGGGCAGGGGGCGGTCCGAGCGCGTGGCCCCGATGGCCGCCGTCATCATCACTTCGGGATTGCCCGCCACCACCGCTTCCACCGATACCGTGGGCACCAGCAGGGACTCGCTGGCGAACAGGTTGCGCCCGCCGCACAGCGCCAGCACGTCGCTGATCAGGTGCTGGCCGCTGAGGGTCATCAGCGGCTGTTGCCAGACCTGGTAGAACACCGTCACCGGCGGCCGCGCGGCATAGGCCTGGCGCAGCTTGTCGACCTGCTGGCGGAAGCTCGCGGCGGCGCCGCTGGCGGTGGCCTCCGTGCCCATCAGCACGCCCATGCGCTCGATATTGCTGGGAATGCCTTCGAGCTTGCGTGGCTCGCTGAAGAACAGCGGCAGGCCGAGCGCGCGCAGGCGGTCGGTCTGTTTCTGCGCATTGCCGTGGCGCCACACCACGATCAGGTCCGGCTTGAGCGCGGCGATGCGCTCCAGGTCGAGCGCCTTGTTGTCGCCCACGCGCGGGATCTCGCGTGCCTGCGGCGGGTAGTCGCTGTAGCTCACGGTGCCGACGATACGCGCGCCGCCGCCGGCCGCGAACAGCAGCTCGGTGACGTGCGGCGCCAGCGAGATCACGCGCCGCGCGGGCTGGTCCAGCGTGACGGTCTGCCCGGCATCGTCGACCACCGAGACGGCGGCGCCGGCGTCGGCGCAGTGCGCACCGCCCAGCAGCGTGATGAGTGTCAGCAGGATGCGGGCGGCCAGCGGGGTTTCATTCATCGGGAATCCAGGGTGCGGTCGGAAAAGTGGGTGGCGCATGCGCTTGCCAGCGCGGCATCGAGCCGCTGCCAGGCTTGCGCCGATGCCGGCGGCAGGCCCAGGCGCAGGCTCGGCAGGACACCGTCCTGCGCCTCGAACAGCCGCGTCCACACGCCTTGCCGCGCCAGCGCGTCGTGCAGGATTGCCGCGTCGGCGTGCGGCACCCAGCTGAACAAGGGATGGCTCGCCGGCACCAGCCCATGCGCGCGCAGCATCGCTGCGAGCCGGTCGCCCGCTTGCTGCAGGCGGGCGCGCGTTGCGTCCTGCCAGGCGGTGTCGGCCAGCGCCAGGCGTGCCACCGCGCGGGCAGGGCCGGCCACGGTCCAGTGGCCCAGATGCGCGTCCAGCGCGGCCAGCAGGTCCGCTCGCGCCAGCACGAAGCCGCAGCGCACGCCGGCCAGTCCGTAGAACTTGCCGAGCGAACGCAGCACCACCAGGCCCGGCCGGCCGGACAGTGCCGCCAGCGACAGCGCCGGTGTGCAATCCATGAAGGCTTCGTCGAGCAGCAGCGTACCGCCGCGCGCGGCCAGCCCGGCATGCCAGGCCAGCAAGGTGGCCGGGGCAAGCGTGCGCGCGGTCGGGTTGTTCGGGTTGACGACCACCAGGTGATCGAGCCGCGCGGCGAGGCCGGCTTGGGCGAAATCCGCCTCGGCCAGGGGCACCACGTCGTGCCCGGCGCGCGCGAAGGCGGGCGCGTATTCGCTGTAGCCCTGCGCGGCCACGCCTACGCGCCCGGGCCTGAGCAGCAGCGGCAGGGCGCGGATGGCAGCCTGCGAGCCTGCCACCGGCAGCGCGCGCGGGGCGCCATAGGCCTGCGCGGCGAGCGCGGCCAGGCCGTCGTCGTCCTGCGGCAGGCGCTGCCACGCCTCGGCGGGCAGGGCGGGCACCGGATAGCCGTCGGGATTGATGCCGGTGGAAAGGTCGAGCCATCCGGCCGCGGGCCGGCCGTAGCGGCGCACGGCGGCGAGCAGGTCGCCGCCGTGGCGGATCTGGGTGGTCATGCGATGGCGTAATGCAGGAGGCAGGGGACGGCGGCGCTGGCGCAGGCGGCGGCCAGCCACAGCCACAGCGTGCGCTGGACCAGCCGCAGGCAGGCGCGTACCTGGGCGCATCCGGGGCGCGTGCCAGCGCCCAGCGGCGGACGGTCCTCCCATTCGCCGTGGTAGCGCGCGGGACCGCCCAGCGCAACGCCGACGGCGCCGGCGCCGGCGGCCATGACCGGACCCGCGTTGGGGCTCGACCAGGCCGGCGCCTGCGCGCGCCAGCACCGCAGGGCCTGCCTGGTGTGGCCCAGCAGCGCGTACGACAGCGCGGTCAGCCGTGCGGGAATCAGGTTGAGCAGGTCGTCCAGGCGGGCGGCGGCCCAGCCGAAATACAGCAGCCGGGGCGTGCGGTAGCCCCACATGGCGTCCAGCGTATTGGCCAGGCGAAAGGCGATCACGGCCGGCGCGCCGCCGAGCAGGAACCAGAACAGCGCGCCAAAGACGGCGTCGTTGCCGTTCTCGAGCGCGGATTCGCAGGCCGCGCGGGCCAAGGCTTCGGCGTCTGCCCCGGCGGTGTCGCGCGAGACGATGCGCGCGGTCAGGTCGCGCGCCGCCGGGAGATCGTCTTGCGCTAGGGCCTCGGCGATCGGCGCGATATGCTGGGCCAGGCTGCGCGCGCCAAGCGCCGCGTACAACGCCAGCGCGTGCAGCAGCCAGGCCAGCGCCACGCTCAGTTGCGCTGCCGCCTGCACCAGCACGGCGGCCAGCGCGGCAGGCACCACCACCATCAGTGTCCAGGCTGCCAAGCCGCTGGCGCGCCGGCGCAGCGGCGCGCCTCCGCGGTTCAGGCGGCGCTCAAGCGCGGCGGCCAGGTTGCCGAAGCCCACCAGCGGATGCCAGCGGCGCGGCTCGCCCAGCCACTGGTCCAGCAGCACGCCGGCCACGGCCGCGGCCACGCAGGCCGGCCAGGGGATTGCGGGAAATGTCCACCAGGACGAAAGCGCAAGGGGAAACGCAGGCAAGGACAGCATCAGCACGCCAGATCGGCGCCTTTCACGCTGATGGGAATGCCGGCCACCACCAGCCGCACGCGGTCGGCCGCGGCCGCGAGCTTCTGGTTGAGGCGGCCCAGTTCGTCGACATAGAAGCGCGTGATGGCGCCCATCGGCACCACGCCGAAGCCGATTTCGTTGGAAACCAGGATCACGTGTCCGGGCAGGGTGGGCAGCGCGGTCAGCAGCGCGTCGATTTCCTCCGTGAAGGCGGCCGGCGGCGTCACCAGGCCGTGCTCGGGATAGCTGCGCGCATCGAGGAAGATCAGGTTGTTGAGCCACAGCGTGACGCAGTCGACCAGGATGCAGCCGTCGTGCGTGGCGTTGGCGTAGAGGGCGTCGGCCAGTTGCAGCGGCGCCTCCACCAGGCCCCATTCGTTCGGGCGCCGGGCGCGATGCAGCGCGATGCGCAGCTGCATTTCCTCGTCGGCGCTGTCGTCGTCATGGCGCGCGGTGGCGATATAGGTGACCGGGCCGCCGGTGGCCGCCGCGTGGTCGGCGGCCAGTTGCTCGGCGAAATGGCTCTTGCCGGAGCGCGCGCCGCCCAGCACCAGCGTGAGCTGGCGCGCGGGTCCGGCCGCGGCGGCCGCATGCGGCGCTGCGGCGGCACGGGGGGAGCGTTCGCCCTGCGGCGTGGTGGCCGAGGTGCTGGCAGGCTCGGTAGCGGTGGCGGATGCGTGGGCCGAAGTCATCCGGGTATTGTAGCGGGCGCATCCGGGGATCGCACGCCCTGCGATGGCGCCAGCCCGCCATGCACCGATGCGATAATCCCGCGATGCAAAAACCTCTCTCCAAAGCTGGCGCCGGCGGGCTGCCGGGTGGCTTGCGCGGTACCCTGATGGTGCAGGGCACCACCTCCGACGCGGGCAAGAGCACGCTGGTGGCGGGCCTGTGCCGCGTACTGGCGCGCGGCGGCGTGCGCGTGGCGCCCTTCAAGCCGCAGAACATGGCGCTCAACAGCGCCGTCACCGCCGACGGCGGCGAGATCGGCCGCGCCCAGGCCCTGCAGGCACAAGCGGCCGGGCTGGCGCCGCACACCGACATGAACCCCGTGCTGCTCAAGCCCAGCAGCGACACCGGCGCCCAGGTCATCATCCACGGCCAGGCGCGCATGGACCTGAACGCGCGCGCCTACCATGCCTACAAGCCGGTGGCGATGCAGGCGGTGCTGGCGTCGCACCGGCGCCTGTCCGAGGCCTACGAGGTGGTCCTGGTGGAGGGCGCCGGCAGCCCGGCGGAGATCAACCTGCGCGACCGCGACATCGCCAACATGGGCTTTGCCGAGGCGGTGGACTGTCCGGTGGTGCTGGTGGCCGATATCGACCGGGGCGGCGTGTTCGCCCACCTGGTGGGCACGCTGGATTGCCTGTCCGACTCCGAGCGCGCGCGCGTGAAGGGCTTCATCATCAACCGCTTTCGCGGCGACATCGCGCTGCTCGAGCCGGGCCTGGACTGGCTGGAGGCGCGCACTGGCAAGCCGGTGCTGGGCGTGCTGCCCTACCTGCACGGCCTGCACCTGGATGCGGAGGACGCCATCATCGGCGCGCAGGCGGCCAAGGAGGGCGAACTGTTGCGCGTGATCGTGCCGGTGCTGCCGCGCATTTCCAACCACACCGATTTCGACGCGCTGCGCGCGCACCCGCAGGTGGACCTGCGTTTCGTCGGCCCCGGCATGCCGATTCCGCCGGCGGACCTGATCGTGCTGCCCGGCAGCAAGAGCGTGCGCGCCGACCTGGCCTTCCTGCGCGCCAACGGCTGGGAACCCGCGCTGCGGCGGCACCTGCGCTATGGCGGCAAGGTGATCGGCATCTGCGGCGGCATGCAGATGCTGGGGCGGCGCGTGGAGGATCCGGCCGGCCACGAAGGCCCGGCCGGCGGCAGCGATGGCTTCGGCCTGCTGGACTACGACACCGAACTGGCACCACACAAGCAGCTGCGCGTGGTGGCGGGGCGCCTGGCGCTGGAGGCGCAGGACGCCGTGGTCGGCGGCTACGAGATCCACATGGGCGTGACCCGCGGCCCCGCGCTGGCGCGTCCGGCACTGTGGCTCGACGGCGGGCGCCCGGACGGAGCGCAGTCCGAAGACGGCCAGGTGCTGGCTTCCTATGTGCATGGCCTGTTCGACCAGCCGGCCGCCTGTGGCGCGCTGCTGCGCTGGGCCGGGCTGGCGCGCGCCGGCGGCGTGGACCTGGCCGCGCTGCGCGAGGCGTCGCTGGAACGCTTGGCCGACACCCTGGCCGCGCACCTCGACCTGGACGCATTGCTGGCACCGCTGCAAGTACCCGCCGGCTGAGCCACAGGGCGGGCGGCAACTGCTAAACTCGCACGCGGGCCCGCGCCGCCGCGGGCCCGGCGCAGTGGCGGCCAGGCTGGCCACCGCGAGAACGGCCACGGCGGAACCGGTGCGGCGCGTCCCATGGCGGCCGCCATGGAAATCGCTTACGGAGAGCGCCCATGCCCGTAGTCGTGATCGCCAATCCCAAAGGCGGCGTAGGCAAGACCACGCTGGCCACCAACCTGGCTGGCTACTTCGCCAGCGCCGGCCACGCGGTGATGCTGGGCGACACGGACCGCCAGCAATCCTCGCGCGCCTGGCTGGGCCTGCGTCCGCCCACGGCGCCCGCGATCCAGACCTGGGAGATCGGCGCCGACCATATCGCGCGCCCGCCCAAGGGCATCACCCACGTCGTGCTCGACACCCCGGCCGGCCTGCACGGCTGGCGCTTCAACGACGTGATGAAGCTGGCCCACCGCGTGGTGGTGCCGCTGCAGCCTTCCCTGTTCGATATCCTTGCCACCCAGGATTTCCTGACGCGCCTGGCCGACGACAAGCGCGTGCGTCATGGCGAGGTGGAAGTCGGCGTGATCGGCATGCGGGTGGACCTGCGCACGCGCGCCGCCGAGCAGCTGCAGCGCTTCGTGGCGGGACTGGAGCTGCCGGTGCTGGGCTTCCTGCGCGACACGCAGAACTATGTGCAGCTGGCCGCGCATGGCCTGACCTTGTGGGATGTGGCGCCGTCGCGCGTGGCGCGCGACTGGGAGCAATGGCAGCCGATCATCGGCTGGCTCGAGCCGGCCCGTGCGTCGGCCGCACGCAACGCGCCGGCAGGCTAGGCGCCAAGCCGGGCAAGCAGCGCGCCCACGTCTTTCCAAGTGACGCGGCGCACTGCCACGGTCAGGTCCGTGCCGGGAAACAGATCGTCGAAGGGTTCACTCTCGATGCCGTCGAGCCGCCGGTAGAACTCGCGCGCCTGCGCATTGCCATCCAGTACATACAGAAACAGCGGCTGCCCCGGCCAGCCCGCGGCGACACGCCGCGCGCAAGCGGCGAACAGGCGTTTGCCCAGGCCAACGCCATGAAACTCCGGCATCACATGGAGGTTGTCGAGATAGATGCCGAATTCCGGCTCCGACGCCGGCAGCAGGCAGGAGAAGCCTGCCGGCTCGCCGTCCACGCGCGCCAGCGTGACTTCCAGCGGTGCCTCCGCCCCTTCCACCAGGCGCGCGTGCCAGGCGCGCAGGCGCTGGGCCGGTGCCTCGCTCGCCAGGTAGCTGTCGGGCAGCAGGCCGCGGTAGGTGTACTGCCAGCTGCGCGTATGCAGGCTGGCGACGAGCGCGGCGTCTTGCGGGCCGGCAGGCGTGAGTTCGATCGTCTTGGTCATGGTCGGTGCAACAGTCCTGGCGGCCGCCGTGGGCCGTGGATCGTCATTTTGCCGCAAGCGCGGTGGAGGCCGGCGTTGATGCGCTGCGGACGCCCGTCCTGCGGGCCGTCCTGATAGAATCGCGAATCTTTCGCATTCTCATCTTGTCGGCAGCGCGCGGCGTGCTTCTGCCGGCACGCGATGCGCCGTACCCAACCCCCACACTGGTCCAAGTTCCCATGGTCACCGGCCGCCTGCGCGTCGTCATCGTCAAGATCCACCTGTATATCGGCCTGTCGCTGGGGCTGCTGTTCATCATGCTGGGCCTGACCGGCACCACCATTGCCTGGCGCGACGAACTGGATGCGCTGATCAACCCCGAGCTGCTCACGGCCACGGCCGACGCGCCGATGCCGCTGGCCCCGGCCACGGTCAAGGCGGTGACCGACCGCCTCGAGGCCGATCCGCACTACGGCCGCCCGCGCATGTTGATGCTGCCATCCTCGCCGCGCCAGGTTTTCATCGCCTGGTACCCGGTCAAGGGACCGGGCGGCGAGGGCCGCTCGCGCCAGGTCATGGTCGATCCGGTCACGCTGGCGGTAAAGGGCGAACGCGTCTGGGGCGAGCCAGGCCTGTCGCGCCCGCTGCTGATGCCGACCCTGTTCCAGTTGCATCACTACCTGCTGTCGGGCGAGACCGGCCGCACCATCCTCGGCGTGACCGGCATGATGCTGCTGGTGATGATCATCGCTGGCGTGTCGCTGTGGTGGCCCAAGCTCAGGCCGCGTGCGCTGCTGCACGCGTTCCGCGTCAGCCACGGCGGCTCATGGTCGCGCTTCAACTACTCGCTGCACCGGGCCGGCGGCATTTTCGCAGCCCCCGTGCTGGCCACCATGGCTTTCTCGGGCTGGTACCTGAACCTGCCCAAGTGGGTGACGCCCATCGTGGCCAGCGTGATGACGGTGACGCCGCCCGTCAAGCAGGTGTCGGCGCCGGCGCCGGCCGGCACGCCGCTGCTCGGCGCGGCGCAGGCGGTCAGCGCGGCGCAGGCGCTCTATCCTGCCGCGGAAGTCACCCGCCTGAGCTTCCCGCGCAAGCCCGGCGATCCTTTCGAAGTGCGGCTGCGCCAGCCGGGCGAGGTCCGCCGCGACACCGGCGCCACCCGTCTCTGGCTCGACACGCATACCGGCCAGCGCGTGGCGGTGCGCGATCCGATGAACGCACCCGCCGGCGACACCTTCCTCAACTGGATGTATCCGCTGCACACCGGGGAGGCCTTCGGGCTGCCCGGTCGGGTGTTTATCTCCGTATTCGGCCTGGTGCCGCTGATGTTCGGCGTGACCGGCTTCCTGATCTGGTGGAAGCGGCGGCGCGGCCACCGCCGCCACATGGTGCGGACGATGGCGCGGGCCAGGGTCGGGGTGAAGGCGACGCAGAAGGAAGAGGTGAAGCTGGGCGCCTGAGACCGGCGCGGCAGCGATCGCGTCAGCGTGCCAAAGCAAAGGGGCGTCCAAGGACGCCCCTTTTTCGTGCCGGCAGGACCGGGTTCAGATTTCGAGGTTGTCGATCAGCCGGGTCGCGCCCAGCTTGGCCGCGGTCAGGATCACCAGCGGCTCGCCGGCGACCAGTTCGTCGCGGCTGGGCGCCTGCAGGTCCACGCGCTTGCGGATCGACACGTAGTCCGGCTTCCAGCCACGCGCTGCCAGGGCGGAGACCGCGCCGGCCTCGATGGCGAGCAGGTCGGCGCTGGCGCTGTTGGCCGCCAGCACGGTGTCGCGCACCTGGTGCAGGGTCTTGTAGAGCACGGGTGCTTCGGCACGCTCGTCGGGCTGCAGGTAGCGGTTGCGCGAGGACAGTGCCAGGCCGTCGTCGGCGCGCACGGTCTCGGCCGGCACGATGTCGATCGGCAAGGCGAACTGGTTGACCATGCGGCGCACGATCATCAGTTGCTGGTAGTCCTTCTTGCCGAACACGGCAACGCGCGGCTGCGCGCACGAGAACAGCTTCATCACGACGGTGCACACGCCCTTGAAGAAGCCGGGGCGGAACTCGCCTTCGAGGATGTCGCCGAGGTCGTGCGGCGGTTCGACGCGGTATTCCTGCGGCTCGGGGTACATGTCGCGCTCGGTGGGCGCGAACAGGACGTAGACGCCTTCCTTCTGCAGCTTCTCGATGTCATCCTGCAGCGTGCGCGGGTACTTGTCGAAGTCTTCGTTGGGCCCGAACTGGAGCCGGTTGACGAAGATCGAGGCGACCACCGGGTCACCGTGCTGGCGCGCCAGCCGCATCAGCGACAGGTGGCCTTCGTGCAGATTGCCCATGGTCGGCACGAAGGCCGCCCGGTTCTGTCCGCGCAACTGGTCCCGCAACTCGTGAATGGAGGAAATGACTTTCATGAAGTTGGTGTGCTGGTCGTGGTAGGAGTGTGCCCGGCGCGCCCGTCCGGCGCGCTTCTTGGCGCCCGCTGTCGGCGGATTGTAGAGCATGTGGCGCCGTTCGGACGGCGCTTATCGGCGCGGCCTAGTTGGGAATGTACGCCAATCGCACATAAATCGGCGCAAAGGGCTCGGCCTGGGTGATCTCGACCAGCGCTTCGCGCGCCAGCTCGAGCATGGCGATGAAGTTCACCACCACCACCGGCACGCCCTTGCCTGAGCGCACGGCCTCATCGAAGAGCTGGGTGAACTCCATGAAGCGCGCATGCTGCAGGCGGCGCAGGATGTGGCTCATGTGCTCGCGCACCGACAATTCCTCGCGCGAGATCTTGTGATGCTGGTTGAGCTTGGCGCGCTTGAGCACGTCCGCCCACGCGGCCTGCAGGTCCGACATTTCCACGTCGGGAAAGCGCGGCGCCAGGCTCTGCTCGATATAGACCTGCGTATGCAGGAAGTCGCGGCCGAGCTGCGGCACCTGGTCGATGCGCAGGGCGGCCAGCTTCATCTGCTCGTATTCCAGCAGGCGGCGCACCAGTTCGGCGCGGGGATCCTCGGCTTCCTCGTCGCTGTCGCTCTTCTTGACCGGCAGCAGCATGCGCGACTTGATCTCGATGAGCATGGCCGCCATCAGCAGGTACTCGGCGGCCAGTTCCAGGTTGCTCTTGCGGATCTGCTCGATATACGAAAGATACTGGCGCGTCACTTGCGCCATGGGGATATCGAGGACGTTGAAGTTCTGCTTGCGGATCAGGTACAGCAGCAGGTCCAGCGGCCCTTCGAAAGCCTCGAGGAAGACTTCGAGCGCATCCGGCGGGATGTAGAGATCCTGCGGCAGCTTGAACAGCGGCTCGCCGTACAGCCGGGCGAAGGCCATGCCGTCGATTGCCGCCGGCGTGGAGTCCTGGCCGGGCGCGACGCCGGGCAGCTCGACCGGCGGCGACAGCTTGTCCTGCTCGCTCTGGTTCATCGGGGGCGGGGGCGGCGGACCGGGTGCCTTAGTCCAGCGAGTAGACGTACGGCTTTTGCGCCACGCGCGAGGCGCCGGCGCGCTCGCTTTCCTCGAGGTTGATCGGGGTCTTGTCCCACAGCAGGGCGCGGCCCTGGCGCTGTTCGGCCTCCAGGGAAGGACGTTCTTCCTTGAGCGACTTCAGGAACTGGGTGATATCCGATTCGTAGGCCATGGCGGGGAAAGTAGGTGAGATTGGAGAACAGCCGGGATTTTACCGTATCGGCAGCCCCGGGCAGGGGTTTGCGCGCGGTTTTGCCCGCCGATGCCGGATTTCGGGCGTGCACGCGGGACTTTTTCGCCTGCCGCGGCAGGCCGGGCGCGCGGGTGTGGTCAAATGTCGACTTCGCATGTTGTGCACCGATCGATGAGGATGGATCCAGGCAACGAGCGCACGCTGCCCGCCGCGCCCTCCGGCCAGACGCCGGGGAAGCCGTCCGCCCCGTGCCGCCGGCCAGGATGGCCGCGGCTGCTGCCCGCGACGGCGCTGGCGACACTGGCCCTGTGCGCGCTTCCGGCCACGGCCAGCTACAAGGTCGAGGTGGACGCGCCCAAGCCCATCAAGGAAATGCTCGAGGAGCACCTCGATCTCTCGCGCTACCGCACGCGCGACGATATCTCGCCGGACCAGTTCGACTACATGGTCGAGACCGTGGCCGAGCAGGTTCGCCAGTTCACCTCCACCGAAGGCTATTTCGACCCGGCCACCACCACGCGGGTGGAGGGCAGCGGCGACGAGCGCACCGTCCATCTCACCGTGGATCCCGGCGCGCGCACGCTGATCCGCGCGGTGGAGGTCGGCGTGAGCGGCCCTGCCGCCACCCAGTCGCCCGCGCAGGTGGCCGAGCTGCGTGCCAAGTGGGGCCTGCCGGTGGGCGAGCCGTTTCGCCAGGCGGACTGGGCCAAGGCCAAGGAAGACGCGCTCGTGGAGCTGCAGAGCCACACGTACTACGGCGCGCGGCTGGCCAGCTCGCAGGCGCGCGTCGACCCCGACGAGCAGGCTGCCGACCTGAGCGCGCGCTATGCCAGCGGCCCGGCCTACAGCCTGGGGCCGCTGCGCATCAGCGGCCTGCGCCGCTACCCCGAGCAGATCATCCGCAACGTCAATCCCTTGAGCGAGGGCGAGCCCTATCGTGTCGAGCGGCTGCTGGAGTTCCAGCGCGCGATCCAGAACCAGCCGTACTTCTCCAATGTGCAGATCGACCTCGGCGAGCAGGGCGATGCCGTGCAGGGCCAGGAGAACAAGGTCGACCAGAACGCCGAGCGCGTCGTCGCGCCGGTGTATGTGCGGGTGCGCGAGTATCCGGCCCACCGGCTGTCGACCGGCGCGGGCTACACCACCGATACCGGCGCCCAGGTCGAAGGCCGCTATTCGTACTACAACCTGTTCAACCGCGCCTGGGTCCTCGACACCCAGGGGCGCCTCGAGCAAAAGCGCCAGTACGCCTTCGCCGAGGTCGCCATGCCGCCCGACAGCCGGACCTACCGCAACAGCGTCTACGGCAGCTACGAGCGCACCATCGACGTGGAAAGCACCGACCTGACCAGCCTGCGCACCGGCCTCAAGCGCTCGCGCTCGCGCGAGAAGTACGACACCACGCTCTCGCTGGACTACTACTACGACAACCTGCAGCCGTTCGGCCAGCCGCAGCAGCTCAGCCATGCGCTGGTGCCGGCCTTTGCCTGGGCGCGGCGCGACGTGGACAACCCGGTCTTTCCCCGGCGCGGCAACGTCATCAACACGCAGCTGGGCGTGGCCGCCAAGCACGTGCTCAGCGACGAGACCTTCTTCCGCGTCTACGGCCGCATCCGCCAGTACATCGCGGTGGGCAAGCGCGACCTGGTGGTGGCGCGGCTGGAGCTGGGCGCCGACATCACCCATGGCGACGTGACCAAGATCCCGGCCTCGCTGCGCTTTCGCGCCGGCGGCACGGACTCGATCCGCGGCTACAGCTACCAGTCCATCGGCACCCGCAACGGTGCCAGCGTGCTGCCGGCCAGGTACCTCGGCACGGCCAGCCTGGAATACCAGTACTGGTTCCTGCACGACTGGGGCATGGCGGTGTTCTGGGACACCGGCACCGCGACCGACAACCTCAGCGGCGTCAAGCTCTACAACGGCGTGGGCATCGGCGCGCGCTGGCGCAGCCCGGTCGGCCCGGTGCAGCTCGACGTAGCCTACGGCATCCAGGAGAAGCAGTTCCGCCCGCATATCTCGCTGGGGGTCGCATTCTGATGGCGATGCGCGAACCCGGCCGCAAAGGACCCGCCGCATGAGCATTCCCGACATGCCTCCGGTGCCCGCCCGCGACAATGCGCCGCCGCCGCCGCGCCCGGGCCGCCGGCGCCTGGGGCGCTGGCTGGCCTGGCTGGCGGCGCTGCTGTTGCTGGCGCTGGCGGCCGTGGTGCTGGCGGCGGTGCTGGCGTTGCGCACCGAGCCCGGCACGCGCCAGCTGTGGTCGCTGGCCACGCGGCTGTCGGCGGGCACCCTGTCCGGCAAGCTGGAGGGCGGCACGGTGGCGCACGGGCTGCGCCTGCGCGATGTGGTCTTCGCCAGCGGCGAGACACGCGTGACGGTGGACCGCGTCGAGGGCGACTGGTCGCTCGGCTGGTCGCCGGCGCGGCTGCACGTGAACTGGCTGCGCATCGGCGCGGTGACGCTGCGCCTGCCGCCGTCCGAGCCGGACAGCGCGCCCGCCACGCTGCCGAAGTCGCTCGAACTGCCGCTCGCGGTGGATGTGGATGTGCTCACGCTGGCGCGTCTGGCGCTGTTGCAGGGCCCGCCGGCCACGCCGGGCGAGATGGTGTTTTCCGACCTGGCTGGCGCGCTCCATTCCGACGGGCAGCGCCACCGCCTCAGCATCGACCGGCTGGTCACGCCCTACGGCAAGCTCGCCGCCAGCGCGCAGATCGCCGCGCAGGCGCCGTTCGCGCTGAGCGGCGCGGCTTTGCTCGAAGGCAGCTGGCAGAAGGAGTCGTTCGATATCAGCGCCAATGTGCATGGCTCGCTCGCCGCCTTGCGCGCGGAAGTGGACGCCAGCGGCGACCGCCTGCGCGGCCGCGCCGAGGCGGACCTGACGCCGTTCGGCAAGGTGCCGTTTACCCACTTGCTCGTCAACGGCGAGCACATCAACCCGCAGTTGTTCAGCCCTTCGGCGTTGCGTGCCAACCTGTCCGTGCATGCCGATCTGCGTCCGGTGGACGGTGCCGCGGCGTCGCCGGACCCGGCGGCGGCCGCATCGGCGCCGGCGGGTGTGGCC